>NZ_JBSVWN010000057.1:0-42386 GCF_054071325.1 Pseudomonas sp. SDO5215_S409
AACGGGATCGGCGTATTTCACCATATTTGGAAGTCTTCTTCAGGATTTCCCTAATTCAGAATCCAAATGACAATTAAACTTCCACAATGCCGTAGCGCCAACATTCTGAACAAACTCCAACCCATCTAAAAAACCCTCTGACTCTTCAAGCTTTAACCCTTTCATCTCCGCCATCAACTTTTCAAACAGATCAAGCACATAACCCCTACATCCTAAAGAGAAAAGCTCTTCGTACATTGCACGCTCATTACGTAAAAAATCTTCTGAAAAAGACAAATCCCCATCAATATAATTTATGCACAGCTCCAAAACAGAAAGTCGCTTTCCATTCTGACGCAAAAATAAAAAATAGATAATCCGCATGGTAACTTCGCACATTTTTTAACTACCTTAAAGATTGAGGATGCCAAACTTTTTTTGTAACAGGATTATAAACCATCTCCATCGAACCATTCGTATAACGATAGAACCCTGCCATCCTATCCGGGGTAACCGTTGTTGCTGTTTTCAGGACCTCATCCGCCTGAACAAAAGTTCCCCCACGCCCAGTCGACCATAAGCGTTTGTAGTAATACTCAGAGAATTTTAATGGTGTGCCTTCCGCTTGATAGAAACCATCAACCATCTTAATTTCTGGAAGACTACCTTTTGCACCAACTAATCAAACTTTTTGGCACGACTCAATTGCCTAAAAGGGTCCCAACCAAGAGGTGCAACCTGATTTTTACTCCACCAAGGCATACCTTTAGAGACCCACTTTTTACACAACTCTGAATGTGTCAGTGAAGAATCATCATAACCAAACTCTGTCCCGCAACATGGGCATATACTATATGAAGAGCAACCAAATTCATCATATGGCGCCTCATCAAGATCAACGTACCAACATACCGGACATGTATATAGCTTTTTATCACTGCGCGTTGAAATAATCCAAGTTAGTACCTTTACCATGCACGGGTGGATCAGGCCTGTAATATGTACGAATATCTCCTTTATTTGACACTACACCAAATTCATCGGTGGCAGGGTTGTACCGTACAATATCTCCATTAGGCCTTACTTTTTCGAGCACTTCTGCTGGCTTTGAAGATGTAAGAAACGCATCTGCCTGAGCTTCGTATTCAAGAGCGTTAGCGGCTCCAAAATCAGTACCATTTCGGGCGAAGTGATCATCAAATTTAGCTAGGTCAGCAAATCCGGATCCATTTCCAACGCTTTTTGCAACGTAGACGCTTACAGTTTATTTGCTTCCGTAAGTACCTTTGCCAGGTTTGATACATCTCTTAACAGGTCGGTATCTTGGCTTAATGTTTCAACCTCAGCCAAAGCGCACGCAGCTTGACATGCAGTACTTGTATTCCCTTGCCAGTACCTCGGACTCAAACCTGAAAGGGCAGCGACCAACTCGCCATCGTACCTTTCTCCTGCCAAAACATCATCGTTTAGCAAGGCTACGGCAACAGGTAAAACTTCACTAACAAACAAGTCTTGTCTTAGTGCACGGCAAATATCCCCCACACCTAACTGATTTAAATGGATGTCGCGCACAGAAATATACCATTCAGTCAAAGAGGAAAATTTTTCTTCTGGCAACCAACCGACTGATACTCCTTTTTCCAAATCACGAAACTTCATATTTCTGCACCATTTAAAGCTGATTCGATACGTTGAATTGAGTCTAACCCTCTTTGACGTGCAGCTTGTGCTACAGGATCACTCACACCGTTCAGCGTTTCCGCATAATTTCGTAATCCTCGAAGCGTGTCGTTCATTTCTTTCATGTGATCCCAATAACCACCACCAGGCTTCGGAACAGGATCACCAGCCATATCCTTTAATGCACCCGTAATGTCGCTGCCCTTGAAGTTATTGAGAATATTGTCAATTTCACTAACGGCCCTCTGTTGACCCTGGCTCAGCTTAACTACACTGTCCACCGCCTCTTTTTCACCAACATGCGACTAGAACCGATAGAGTTAACGCCTATCTTTTTCCGGCAACCAGCCCTCTTCAATTCTCTGGACTAATAACGTGTCGTTCCATGATCCACGTATAGGAAACTTTCGTTGATCTTCGGTGATTTCGCCAACTTTCCATTCTTTCTCCCCGTTCCAAAACCACCAAGTATCAACACGCCCAGTTGAAGGGTCGACTACTCCCGTACGGAACGTCGGGGTCTCCTTGGCATGCGCTGGGATAATACAACCCTTAGCTTTTTGGATAATCCCTTGCTTCAGAGCTGCCGAGACAGGAAAAAAAAACCCAGAAATTTGTTTTTTCCTCCACCAAGATATCTAGATCCGGCTCGCTATTATACGTACCTGGCAGGACACGAATTAATGAGCCCATAGGAGGGATTTTTTTACAAACTGGAAATATGCTTTTCCACTTATGGTTGCGATGGTAAATACATTTCCAATCTTGATCATTACTTGAATCCTGTGTATCCAACTACTTTCAAAAGAGCCGAACCTCTAGAGAGAGACTCGGCATAAATCGGATTAGCTGTAGAGATGCTATTGATCTTGTTAATCAATGAGCCGCCATCTTTACCTAAACCACTGTATTCGATCAACACTTGCTCAACTGCTCTCGCATCACTACGAGATATATTTTTGGAGACCTGGCATTGCGAAAAAAGTTGACAAATTTATTTTCCTGAAAATAAATCCGTCCCCTTTTTTCTCTAACAGTTTTAATTGGCGTTCCAGCTAACTCCGAGTAGAGCTTTTGTCCATCCTCACTAAAAGATCTGTCGGACTTGATTTTGTTTTGAGTAAAATTCGCCTCTGATAATTCACCTTTCTCTGCATTAGCGATGGTTCCTGCGCCTTTTGCCCCATAAAATTAATTCACGCGTCCATTCTATCAAGCAATCGCCCAACCTCGCCTAGAATCCCCAAAGCACATGTTTTGTCAACGCCAATACGAGTTTCAAACTCAAAAACCTCTATCCCATTGCACACTTCGTTCAAAGCAGCATTAATAACCAAAAGCTCAGCACGTGTAATATTGATGCTTGCCTTATTAGTTTCGGATCCAATGACTTCCATTATTACTACCTCAAATTATCAAAATATGTACGCCCACTTGTAGGGCGAAACGCTGTGCCACCGTCAGCAGCTTTGGGGTTCCTGATAACAACGGTGCCACTGGCATCATCCCAATAGGCAGACCTTCCTCCGCTCAGCTCGCGAAACGAAGTGGGATTGTTCACAATTTCTTCAATATGATTCGAAAATTCTTCACGAGTAGTTATTCCAAGGTCCTGATACTCACCTTGCTGAATCACGTGCTTTTCGAATGCATGACCGTCAGCTATTTCGTCAGCTGTTAACTGCGCACGACGCTTGCCTGCGTTGAGGGCATTTTCCGCTCCAGAGCTAGTAGTCCCATCCGTTGCTTTTGCACCCTCTACACCCGCATCCCCACCCCCTGCCACCTCCTCTTCAATAACAGAACCACCGCTACCTCCCCCGCCCGCCTCCGATGCCGCCGCCCGCGCACCTCCCGCGGCCTCATTGCCCACCTCATTGAACACACGTCCCAAACTAGCCGAGATCTCTGCCGCTTCGCCAGCCACCGCCCTGCCTGCTAGGACCTCGGTGCTCGCCGCTGCCATTAGCAACCCTGCTAATGCCTTGTACTCGGCGCCAACAAATACGTTATTGGAGAACACCCCGCTTGGCTGGCCAGACTGTAATGCAGAATCAAGGGAGCTGTCGAAGTCATCAGCTGGCTGTTGAGTCATAGCAGCAAAAATCTTGTGAAAACCCACGTCTGCGGCTTTCATGAGCACATGCAGATCCTGGTTGTACTTCTCCCCATACCCCCCAATCATGCTGCCGGTCGCGGCATCTCCTCCCGCCAGCGAAGACGAAAGTAATCCAATGAGCTGCGCAGTAAGGACTTTCTTCTGGCCCCCCTCATCACTCAAATCATCTGTCGAAAACTGATCGCTTGCGTACTGTGCCAAAAGCCCATTCGCAAGCGGTGTCAGGCCTTCCGCTGCGCCACCGGCGATCGCACCACTTGCAAAATCATGCCCTTTAGCAACCGAAATCAAACCGCCCAACGTGGCGTGAAGCAGCATCGTCGTTGCGGTGCCTGGGTCCACTTTCAGTTCTTTTGCCAGGTCACCTACCCCGCGGTTGCCCGCCGCAGCCGCAAGGTCGATGCTTTCGCTCACCAGCGCGCTGCCAAGGTTGGTTCCAATGCTGCCACCGTTAATTGCGGTAGAAATACCGCTACTGATTACCGCGTGTGCACCGCTCCTTAACACAGTGTCCGCGGCGTTTTTCCAGGTAAGCATGGGTTCGGTATAACCCGGGTTTTGCGCCGCGTTTGCGGTATAGATGGCCGAGCCGCCGTCACTTGCACCCGTAGGCGGCTTCAGGAAAGTGCTGTCTGCATAGCTGAGTGCCCCCGCCGTAAAACCACCGACAAGCGCATTTTTAAGGCTGTTTGAACCGAAGGTGTCACCCAGGGCAGCGCCTAGATTGCCTTTGTTGTTGACGAAGCTGACTGCCCCGGTACCCGCTAATGAACCAAGACTCGCTGACAGCGCAGCGTTCGCCCATCCAGCCGAAGCGGTTCCCACCGCAGTACCCGCAGACACCATGGCCGAGCTGCCACCGGCGGCAAACGCCGCTCCACTGCCGGCCTCGGCACCGGTGCCTGCCATCGTACCGATAGCGCCACTCGCGGCGCCTGCGGTCAACGCGGACACGACGATAATGATCGCCAGCATCGCGCCCGCTCCAAGGCTGGAGGTGCTGTATTTGTATGAGTCGTGAGTTTCCTTGACTTGCTTCCAATCGATATCGCCGCGTTTTTCGGCGTCCTTGAGCCAGGCCAACTGTGGGTCGGCCTTCACCATCACATCAATGGTTTGGCTTACCGATTGTTGGTCGATGCTTTTTACATCGATTTTCAGGCCTTCCACCGCCTTGATAGCCAGGCTGCCCTGAGCGATCAATTCACTTTGGCGCAAGGTTTCGTCGGTATTTCCCTTACCCTTTGCGCTGTTCCACGCCAGGCTGCTGCTGCTCTTATCGTGGCTTTCCTGGTGGAGATCTTTGACCCCCTGAAAATCGACACCGCCGCCGGTGGCAATCGTCAGATCAGCACCGCTGCTCAGCTTGGCGACTTGATACACCTGATCACTCCCGCTTTGCAGCGTGAGGTTACCCCCGGTAGTGATTTCACTGCCGACATGGGTGACCTGGGTCGTTTCATCGCGCTGTGTTTTCTTGGCCCCGAGACTGCCCTTTTTCTTCATGTCATACAGCGAATAATCACTATCCTCAGCGGCCAGCAGGCCAAGATTATTCCCCGCATACAAATACGCCTCATCCCCCGCCGTCACCCGGCTCGCCGTCAACGCCAGGTCATGCCCCGCGCTCAACGCCACATCGCCCCCGGCCTTCACCGTGGTGGAAACCTGGCTCACATGGTCGTCTTCACTTTTCACTTTCTTGGACGTAAACGAGGCATGCGACTCGTCCGCCGCCGATGACAACGACACATCACCCAACGCGGCCATCGTCACATCCCGCTTGGCATCAAGCTGGCTCGCGACTGCGTTGATATCGCGCCCGGCCTGTACGTTAAGGTCGCGCCCGGCGTCCACGCTGCTGCCGTATTGCGTCACGCTGCTGCCGTTGAACAGCCCGCTCACCGCGTTGGCGTTCACGCCCTGGGCCGACACCAGGTTGACGTCGCGCCCGGCACTGATTGTGGTGTCGGCGCCGCTGCTCATCACGCCGCCCACGTTGTTCACGTCGCGCCCGGCCTGCAGGCTCAAGGTGTTCGCGGCGATGATGCGGGCCGCGCTGTCGACGGAATCGGTGTGTTCGGTGCGGTAGCCGCTGCTGCTGTCGTGACTGGTGACGGTACGTTCGTTGAGGATGTCGCCTTTGGTGGCGGTCAGGGTGACGTCGCGCCCGGCGATGATGCCGCCGGCTTTGTTGACGATGGTGTTGCCGGCCAACAGGTCAAGACGGTTGCCGGCGTCGATCAGGCCGCTGTTGGTCAGGTCGTTGCCTGCCTGGGCAGACAGGTTGTTGGTGGCGCGCAAGGTGCCGACGTTGTCGAGGTCTTGGCCAGCGATCAGGTTCACGTCGCTGCCAGCGATCAACGCGCCGTCCGGGGCCAGGCGGTTGCTGGCCTGGGCCAGGTACACCACGGGCACCAGGACTTTTTCGCCGTTTACGACCTCTTCTTCCAGCCACACGATGTCGTGGGTCAGCGCCGCCACCTGGGCCGAGGTGAGGCTGACGCCCACGGTCAGGTCCAACTGCTGTTTGCTGCTGATGGCGTTGTCCATCAGGTACTTGAACAGGCCTGAGTCGGTGTTCTGGCCGTCGATAAAACGTTGGCCAGTGCGGGCGACCACGGCTTGTTCGATCAGGCGCTGTTCGTACAGGCCGTCGCCCAGACGCTTGGCGCTGTCATCGGGGTTGTAGCCCAGCCCCGACAGCAGGTAGTCGGAGCTCATGAATTGCTTGAGGTCCGTGAGCGCCGGGTTGGTTTCAACCAGGTATTTCTGGGGTTGCGACACGGGCTGCGCGTTGGGCAGGCCTTGTACGTGGGCCAGGGTCTGCGAGGTGCCGGTGTCGTGGCTCAGCGGCGTCAGGCCGGGCAGGTTCGGGGCTTGCCCCACGCCGCCTGCCGCGCTGCGGCCGGGGGCATGGCTGGCGCTGTTGTCGCTCACGCTGCCTACGTCGAACGCGCTGGCACGGGTGTCGAGGGCGTTGGCCTGGCGCGCGGCCACCGCCAGTGGATGATTGCTGGCGGCGTCTTGCGCCACGCTGTCCACCTGAATCACCCGGGCGGGGTCAGAAGGCTGGGCGTGCTGGTGCTGCGCCAGGCCCAGGCTGGCGGCTCCCAGCGTCCAGGTCGGTGACGGCGTGTTCGCGGCGGACGAAGCGGTGCTGCTGCCCTGCCCGCTCAGGCGGAACAAGCCATTTTGCCCGGTGGGCAAGCTGAAGCCCGGCAGGGTCAGCGGGTTGACCTGCAATTGGGCCAGGTTGGGTGGCAGTTGCGAGTTAACGGTCATGCGCGTGGAGTACGTGGCCGCGCCGCTGGCGCCGGTCGATCCCGTGCCGGTCTTGGCACCGGCGCCCACGTAGGTAAAGCCCGGGCGCACCACGGTGTTGTCGATGCTGCCTTGGGCCTTGACGTTCACCGCGCCGCCCGCCTGGATCACGCCCGCGTAACTCTGGTCGCCGCCGCTGATCTGTGTCACGCGGCGCAGCACGGTGCGTTCGGCCTCGGTGGTGCCGATAAACGCGGCCATGGCCGCTTGCAGGCCGCTCAGGTCATTGGGGTTGTACGCCGCGCCGCCAATGGAGTAGCGGTCGTCAAACGCCGCGGCCTGCTCGTACCAACTGCTGGCGTCACGGGACCGCATGGACACAAAAAGCCGCCAGGTTTCGGTTTCGCCTGCCTCAACACCGCTGTTGGTCAGGTTGTTGGCGACAATACTGAGGCTGCCCGCCGCGCCGACGGTGCTGCTGGCGTTGAGTACATCACCGCCTGTGAGGGTCAGGTTTTGCCCGGCGGTGATGCTCGACGCGGCGCTGGCCGCAGTCACTTCCAGCCTGTCACGCTGCACCACCTGCCACAGGTGGTTGATCTTTTTACCGTCGCAGTCACCGGCATAGTTCGGGCCTTCCTGGCAGGGGAACTCACTGATCGATGCGGTGTAGATCCCGCCCGAACTGGTCGTCAGTACCGCCCGCACGTTTTGCAGGGTGCTGGCGGCAAGGCTCAGGTTGCCGTCGCTCTGCAGGCTCGACGAACTGTTGATCACGCGGCTGGCCAGGCCGCCCTGGCCATCCCGGTCAACACTCAGGTTGCCCAGGCTGTAGATGTCGGCGTAGCTGTTGGTCAGCGAGTCCACCCGCAGGCGCATGTCGGCGCCGCTGAAGATCAGGCCGTGGTCATTGAGCAAGACGCCGGTGGTGGCGGTGAGTGCTTGCCCGGCGCCCAGGGTGGCGTAGTTGTTGACGGTGCCCGCGTTCAGCACCAGGTCGTTGGCCGAGGTCAGGCGCCCGGCATTGTTCAGCACGCCTGCGATGTTCAGCGTGGTGAGGCCGCCACCGGCCACGCTGGCGGTGTTGCTCAGGCTCAACTGCGCGGCGCCAAGGCTCAGGTCGCCCGCACTGCTGATGCGCCCGCTGCCGTTGAGCGCGCCGCCCAGGTGCAGGTCAAGGCTGCCGTCACTGGCAATCAAGCCATTGGTGGACCAGTTGCCGCCCGTGCCGACAAAGCCGTTGCTGGCCAGCAACTGGCCCGCGCCCGTCTGGTCAAGGGTGTTCACGTTGACGTTCAGGCGCCCGGCCTGGATCACGCTGTTGTTGGTCCAGGTGTCCTGATTGATGCTCAGGGCGCCGCGCGTCACCAGGCTGCCGCCAACGCTGTTGAGGTTGCCTGGCGCGATCGTAAAGTTGCCATTGCCTACGTGCAGCACGCTGCCGCCTGCGTTGAGCAGGCTGCCTGCGCCCAGGGTCAGGTCGCTGTTGGCGGTTTCGAGTACGCCGGTGGTGTTGTCCAGCAGGCCGGTAATGGCGAATGCGGTCTTGCCGGCCGTGCCCAGCGCGCGCAGGCGGCCGGCCTGGTTGTCCAGGCTGGCAGCGCTGACGTTGAGGGTCGACTGGCTTTCGATGATGCCCAGGCGGTTGTTCAGCGCGCCGCTCAGGCTCAGGTCAATCTGCTGGCCGCTGATCTGGCCGTCGTTGTCGCCGCTGTTGTCAAAATTATTGCCGCTGACGTGCATCAGGCCCTGGGCATAGAGCCCGCCATTGCGGTTGTCGAAGTCACCCGTGGTCACCCACGCATCACCACCGGCCGCCGACACGCGGCCACCGTCGTTATCAATCATCGCCGCCTGCACGTTGAGGCTCTGGCCCTGCACGGTGCCGCCCTGACGGTTGTTGTTCAGGTCATAGCCGTTGCGCAGCACGCCCACCACCTGGGCCCGCAACGCACCGGCGAGGCTCGCCAGGGTGCCGCCACGGTTATCCAGGCTGGCGGCGTTGAGCGTCACGTCGCCGGTTTGGGCGATGAGTTTGCCGCTCTGGTTGTCGACGTCGGCGCGCAGGTCCAGCGCCAGGCCGTTCTGGCCTTGCACCACGCCCCGGCTGTTGGCCAGGCTGGCGGCGCTTAATCGCAGGCTCCCGCCCTGGCTGTAGATCAAGCCGTCGGCGTTGTTTTGCACAAGGCCCAACGCGCTAATCGCAACCGGGCCTACGCCTGCGAGGGTGCCGTGCTGGCTGTTGTCGAGGCTGCTGGCAAACAGCGTCAGCAGGCTTTGGCTGGCGATCTGGCCGCCCTGGTTGTTGACCTGCACGGCGTGCTGCAACACCAGCGGGCCTGCGCTGGCCAGTGTGCCGCCGGTGTTGTTCAGGTTGCCCAGCAGGTTCAGGGTGACGGCGTCTTTACCCGCCAGGGTGCCAGCGTTGTTGTTCAGGTCGGTGGCCTTTAGCGTCAAGGCCTGTTGTGCGTTGACCGTCCCGGCGTCGTTGCCGAGCGTCGCGGCCTGTACGTCCAGTGCCGCGCCGCTGTCGATCAAGCCGCCGCCGCTGTTGTTCAACAGCCCGCCCACGCTAAGGCCTTGCCCGGCTCCGCTGGAAAGAATGCCCGCGGTGTTATCGAGGCTGGCCACGTTGACGTCCAGTCGTCCCTGGCTCACCAACGCACCGGCGCCGCTGTTGAGCAACGCGCCACTGAGGTTCACGCCCACTGCACCGTTACGGCTGGACAGCGTGCCGTTGTTGCGGTTGTCCAGGCTCGCACCACTGACGCTCACACCCTGCCAGCCCGACAGCAGGCCGTTCTGATTGATCAAGTCGGTGGCACCCACCGTCAGGGCCTGGCTGCTGATCAACGTGCCCGCGCTGTTGTCCAGGGTGCGCGCAGCCAGTTGCAGGTCCTGCTGGCTGGACAGTTCGCCGCCCCGGTTGTTCAGGTCACGCAGGTGGTTGAGGGTCAGCGGGCCCTTGGCGAGAATCGAGCCGTTGTGGTTGTCCAGGTCGCCGTTGTTCAGGTCCAGGGTGACACGCTGTTCGCCCACCAGCCGGCCGCTGGCCGACACCAGCGCGCCGGTGCTCAGGTCCAGGGTGCCCTTGGCCGACACCTCACCGCCGTTGCCGGTGTTCAGGCTGGCAACGCTCAGCGCCAGGTTGCCCTGGCTGTTGATCAGGCCGTTGGCGCTGTTGTCCAGGGCCATGGCATTGAGGGTAACGGCGGCCGTACCGAGCAGGCTGCCGCCCTGGTTATTCAGGTCTGCACTGTGCACGGTCAGGGCTTGGGCCGCGCTGATCAGGCCAAGGCCTGCATTGTTCAACAGGCCTGCGCTGGTCAGTTGCAGGTCGCCGCGGCTGGTGAAGCTGCCGCCGCGGTTGTCCACCGTGGCCGCCCGGGCGTCGAGGCTGGCGGCGCCAATCAGGCCCTTGAAGTTGTTCAAGACCTGGTCGACGCGCAGGGTCAGCGCCTGGTTGCTCAGCACTTTGCCGTTGCTGTTGTCCAGGCTTTGTGCGGCCAGGGTGAATGCCTGGCCGCTGGAAATCTCGCCGCTCTGATTGCTCACAGTGCTGAGGTTTTTGAGCCGCAACGGGCCTGCGGCGTTGATCAGGCCGCCGCCGTTGTCAAGCAGGCCGTTGTTCACATCAAGGGTCAGGGCGTCATTGCTGAACAGCTTGCCGCCCTGCTGGTCCAGGCCGGTCACGCTGGCGGTCAGGCCACGGGCGCTGCCGATGCTGCCGCCGTTGTCCAGCTGCGTGGCCACCAGGTTCAGGCTGTCACCGCTGTTGATCCGGCCCCCCTGGTTCGCCAGGTGTGCGGTGGTCAGCGCCACCGCGCCCTTGGCACTGAGGGAGCCCTGCTGGTTGCCCAGGCTGGTGCTGTGCAGCGTCAGGGCGCCATCGCTGACCAGTTGGCCGCCGAGGTTGTTCACCTGGCCGTTGACCCCCACGGTGAGGTCTTGCGCACTGGAGAGACTGCCCTGCGTGTTGTTCAGGTTGGCGGCGTTCAGGTCCAGGCCGCTCTCACTGCTCAGCAGGCCTTGGGTGTTGTCCAGGTCGCCGCTCAAGGCCAGCACCAACGGTTGCTGGCTCACGACCTTGCCGCCGCGGTTATCCAGCGACGTGCCGGTCACTAGCACCTGCTGGCCGTTGAGTTGCCCCAGGGTGCGGTTAAGCAGTTGATCAACCCTTAAGGTGAGCAAGCCTGCGGCGAACACCTTGCCGCTGTCGCTGTTGTCCAGGTACTGCCCGCTGACGTTCACACCGGCGTTGCCGGTCAGCTCGCCGCTGCGGTTATCGACGGCGCCTGCCTCGAGTGTCAGCGCGTTCGTGGCCCCCACCAGACCGTTGCGGTTGTCCAGGCTGGCGCCGCTGAGGTGCAGCGTATCGGTGCTGACCAACTGGCCTTGCTGGTTATTGATCGCGCCGACCGCCACGGCCATGTCGGTTTTACCCGCAACCTCGCCGCTGCGGTTATCAAGGCGGGTGCCGGTCAGCAGCAACGAGCCGTCGCCGATCAGGCTGCCGCGCTGGTTGACGATGTCGTCGCTTGCGCCGATGTCCAGGCCCGCGTGGCTGCTGATCACGCCGTCGGTGTTGTCCAGCCGCGCACTGCGGGCCATCAGGCCTTGGGCGTTGATGTGGCCAGCGACGTTGCTCAGTACCTGCTCCACGGTGAGGGTCAGGCCCGCGTTGCTGATGAGTTTGCCGTGGCTGTTGTCCAGGTTGCGCGCCGCCAGCACGAAGGCGTTCTGGCTGGATATTTCGCCATTCTGGTTACCCACGTTGCCCAGGTTGGCCAGGGTCAACACCGGCGCGTTGATCAGGCCAGCGTTGTTCAGGTCGCCGTGGTTGAGGTCCAGGTTCACCTGGAGGCTGCTGAACAACTCGCCGCCCTGCTGATTCAAACCGGTCACGCTGGCCGTGAGCACATCGCTGCTGGCGATGCGGCCACCGTTGTTCACTTGGGTCGCGGTGAGGCCAAGTTTGCCGGCGCTGGTCAGCTGCCCGCCCGCCAGGTTGTTGAACACGCCAGTGGCGAGGGTCGCCGCGCCCTGGTTCTTGATCACGCCTTGCTGGCTGTTGTCCAGGCTGGCGCTGCTCAGCGTCAAGTCGTGCGCGGTGTCAAACGTGCCGCCCAGGTTAAGCAGGTCGGTGGCACTGGTCACCGCCAGGGCGCCGGCACTGGTGATCGCACCGCCGGTGTTATCGATGCGCTGGGCCAGCAGGGTCAGGCCACCTTCGCTGCTGAGTGTGCCGCCGGTGTTGTCCAGTCGCCCGTCGAGCAGCGCTGTGGCACCGGGTGACAGTTCCAGCGCCAACGAATGCTGGCCCGCGACGGTGCCGTGGGCGTTATCGAGTCGCGCGCCGCTCAGGTGTACATCCTGGGCGAACACCAGCCCCTTGGCCTGGTTGATCACCTGGGCAACGGCCAGTTCGAGCGCGGTGGCCGCCAGCAGTTTGCCGCCGCTGTTGTCCAACTGGCCGCCGGTGAAGGTTACGCCTTGCTGGCTGGAGATCTCCCCGGCGCGGTTATCGCTGCTGTCCACGGCGAGTGTCAGCGCTTTTGTGGCCGACACCAGGCCGCCGTTGTGGTTGTCCAGGCTGCCGCCCTTGAGGGTCAGGTTGCCTTGGGCGACCAACTCGCCGCCCTGCTGGGTCAGCACGCCGATGGTGGCGTCGAGGTCGGCCTGGCTGGCGAGGCGGCCCTGATCGTTGCTGACGCTGCCCTGCGTGAGGTGCAGCGGGCCGGTGGCGCTCGCCAGGCCGTTCTGGTTGTTGAGCGATTGGCCGACCAGCGTCAGCGCCTGCTTGCTGTTGATCACGCCTTGGCGGTTGTCTACCTGGCCCACCTGCACGTCAACGTTTTGGTTGCCCCGCACCGCGCCGTTGCGGTTGTCCAGGTTAGCGGCGTGCAGCGCCACCGCGCCCTTGGCCGCCACGCTGCCCTGGGCGTGGTTGTCCAGCAGGCCGGTCACGGTCGCGTCCAGGCTGCCATCGCTGACAAGGCTGCCGGACTGGCTGTTATCCAGGCTGGCGGCCTGCACCTGCAAGCGCTGGCCGGCCCCCAGTGTGCCGCCCTGGTTGAGCAGCGCGCCGCGGCTGGTCAGGTCCAGGCTGATGTCGCCCAGCACCTGCCCGATGTGGTTGTTCAGCGCCGCCGCGCTGACCAAGGTTGCACCAGCACTGGACACTTCACCGCCCTCGTTGGCCAGGGCGCCGTCCACGTTTACCGTCAAGTCGCCCGAGCTGCCGATTAACCCGCCGCTGTTGTCCAGGCTGGCCGCCTGCACCTTGAGCCCCGCCGCTAAAATCTGGCCCTTGAGGTTGGTCAAGGCCTGGTCGAGCTTGAGGGTCAAGGCTTGCTCGCTGAGCACCTTGCCGTCGCTGTTATCCAGGGTGTGCGCGGCCAGGGTGAACGCCTGGGCGCTGGAAATTTCGCCGCCGCTGTTGGCGACCTCGTTCAAGTTGTCAAGCAGCAGCGAGCCCGGGGTGTTGATCAGCCCGTCGGTGTTGTTCAACTGCCCATGATGCAGGTCCAGCGCCAGGCTGGCGCTGCTGTACAGCTGGCCACCGGCATGCTGGTCCAGGCCGGTGACGCTGGCAGTCAGCGCCTGGGCGCTGGCGATACGCCCGCCTGCGCTGTTGTCCACGGCACCGGCGCTCAGGTCCAGCCGATCGGCACTGGTCAGCCGCCCGCCTGCGTTATTCAGGGCGCCGGTGGCCAGTGTCAGGGCACCGTTGGCGGCGAACAGGCCAGTCTGGTTGAGCATCTGCCCGGCAATGTTTGCGGTCAGCCCGCCATTGCTGGTGAGGCGGCCGTTGCTGTTGTCCAGGCTGCCCGCACTCAGGCTCAAGGTTTGCCCGGTGGCCAGCGTGCCCTGGCGATTGTCGACCGCGCCCAGGCTGGTGAGGGTGAGCGCTGTGTCGCCTTGCAGTTGGCCCAGGCGATTATCCAGCGTGCCCACCTGCACCGAGGCGGTGCGTGCCAGGACCTTCCCGTTGCGGTTATCCAGGCCCGCGTCGACCTGCAACGCCAGGCTGTCAGCTGCGTTCAACGTGCCGCCCTGGTTGACCAGGGCGGCGGCCTGCACGCTCAAATCACGGCTGGCAATCACCGACTTGCCGGTGTTGTCGAGGGCTTGCGCGCTCAGGCGCACATCACCGTTGGCATTGCGACTGTTATCGGCGTTGACGCCCGCTTCGATAATGCCGCTGTTGGTCAGCCGGGCGCCGCTGGCCAGGGTGATGCTGTCGCGGGCGGCCAGGGTCTGGCCGTTGTTCAGCGCGCCTTGGGTCTTGACCGTCAAGTCACTGCCCGCGTACACCGCACCCGCGGTGTCCAGGCTGTCGGCCTTGATGTTGATGGCCGTACCGGCAGATGTTTGCGCCAGGTTCACATGGCCTGCAGCGTCGATCTGGATATCGCCGCCCGCCACCAGGTTACCGGCCAGCTTGACCCCCACGCCCGCTTCGGTGCCCACCAGGCGAATCGTGCCGGCGTACATGCCGCCCAGGGCCGAGGAGTCGATGGCCACAGTCGGTGCCGGGCTGCCATCGGCGGTGCGTGCGGTGGCGTTGAGGGTGGCGGCGTCCACGTCGTTGCGGCCAGTCACCACGGTGAGTTTTTGCGCCTGGATCTGGGCGTTGATCTGCGCCGCCCGGGTGATGATCTCGAACTGGCCGACGTTGCTTGCATTCAAACCATCGCCATCGATGGACACCGCGCCCTGGTCGACCTGGTAGCGGCTGACCTGGCCGTTCTCGATCACCGCCTTGCCGGTGGTCAGCGTGACCTGCGGGGTGTTGATAAAGCCGCAGCCGTTGCAACTGATGCCATAAGGGTTGGCGACGATGACATGGGCCGACTGCCCCGCCACCTCGGTATAACCGCGCAACTGGCTGGGGCTGCCGCCGTTGACTTCGTTGAGGACGGTGCTGGCGGCCCGGCCATTGAAGTTGGGGTTGCCAACGATGATCCCGCCCAACTGGGTGCTTTGGGTGCGGTCGGTGGCGTTGTTGAGGATCAGGCCCTGCGCGCCCACGTTGTAGTCGTGAAACTGGTTATGGGACAGACCCGCCGCATTCGGCGCCGCGATGTTGACGATGGGCACGCCATTGCCAGCCTGCGCCAGCGTGGTGCCGGGGGCATTGACCACAATGCCGTCGGCCTGCGCCAGCAAGGGTTGCCAGAACAGCGCGTTCACCAGGATCAGCGCCAGCCCACGCTTGGGCAACCCGAGGAAGTTGCCGCGGGTTTTCAGGGCTGCAGAAGGTTGGCGCGCAAGAAAAGCGAACTGGCGAACGTCCATGTGAAGTCTCGATGCACAGAGGCGGCAAAAAATTAAAGGAAGAAATCCACGCGAAAATAAATCGGCGCTTCACGCTCGGTGATGGCGTCGGGGCGTTCCAGCGAGTGGGCAAATGTCACCGTGGCCGCCACGTTGGGGCCGCGTGCGAACAGTTCCAGCGAGTCGCTGGTCATGCGCCCGTGCTGCTCGGCGTTGTAGCGCCCGTGGCTGATCACGCCCTGGTCGTAACCGATGCTGCTGCCGTATTCGGCGAAGACCGCGTGCAGCCAATTCCAGGTCACCGGGCGGCTCCAGCGCAGGTCGTTGCGCCAATAACCGCCGCTGTCACCGGCCAGGGATTGGTCCTTGTAGCCACGAATCGACGACAGCCCGCCCAGGCTGGTGCGCTGGGGGCCGAAGAGCACGTCTTCGCTGTGCTGGCCGGTCATCAGGCTGCTGAAGCTCAACGACTCGTTCCACAGTTTGAAGGGCTGCAAGTAGCTCAGGGTGGCGGTGTATTTGCGGTAGCGGGCGTCGGGCTGGCCGGGCTTCACGTCGCGGTTGCTTTGTGCGTCGAAGGCGCCGATGCCGTCCTGCATGCCCAGGTCAATGTTGACGAACGCACTGCCGATGCGTCGGCCATGGTTAATGCCGAACTGGGCTTCGCTGATGCGGTTGCTGCTCTGCGCCAGCTTGCTGTCTTCGATGTAGTTATGGGTGTTGAGGTACGACACGCCGGTGCTGATCGAGGTCTTGCTGACCGCGTCGCGGTGGATCACCCGCTCCAGGCGCAACTGATGGTTCTGGCTGTCGCCGCTTTGCTTGAAGTTGAAACCGTTGGCGCGAGCCTGGGAGCGGTATTCGCTTTCGCTGTAGGTGTAACTGAGGTTCCACCAGCCCATGGGCAGGCTGTAGGCGGCCATGGCGTTGCGTGAATTTTGCGTCGTGTCACTGACCACATCGTGACCGGCGCGCAACGACAGCTGGTCAGACAAACCCAGTGGGTTGTCCCAGTCCAGCGTGGTGCCGGCCTGCTGCAAGCCGGTGCTGCGCTGGCCGTCGTTGCTGTAGGACAACCCGGCGCGCCAGGGTTTTTGCGGGGTGTTTTTGACCAGCACGTCACTGCCGCCCACCGCCTTGCCTGGGGTCAGTTCCATTTGCGCCTGGTTGGACGGCAGCCGGTTGAGCTGGTCGACCATCTGCTCGATTTCCCGCAGGTTCAGCAACGCGCCGGTGGTGCCCGGAAAAGCCAAGGCCAGTTGACGGTCGGAGAAGCCACTGCCGTCAGCGCCCTTCAAGCCTTCGAGTCGGCCCTCGACCACCTGCACTTTCAGGTGCCCGCTGGACAAATCCTGCTGCGGTAAATAGGCGCGGCTGGTGACCAGGCCTTTTTCGATGTAGCGCTCGGTGATGAACTTGAGCAGTTCATTGAGCTGGGGCACACCCAGGCACTGGCCGATGTAGGGGGCCAACAGCTGCGCGCGCTCGCGTTCGGACAGCGCCTCGGCGCCGACAAGCTCAATGCTCTGGATGGTAAAGCAGCGGGTGTCTTGCGCGGCGGCAGGCGTCACCGGGGCAGCGGTTTTTCCGGGCAGGTCCTCGAGGTCTTCGAGGCGGCGGCGCTGCTCGTCGAGGAGGCGGTCCTGGCGGTCGCGAATCAAGTCGGTGTCACCGGGGTTGGGCGCTGCCTTGACCGTTAACGGGACGGCAACCCCCGACCATACCAGTACCCAAACGGCACTCATCCTGAGCAGTGAAACGCGCATGACCACCTCTTGAAAGATGGCTAGGCGCCATCATTTTTGCGGCGATACTATGGCGACACTTCATTGACGTCAATTTGTCAAACATGAAACTTTTAGAAAATGTTTCATGTTGTTTTTGACACACCCCCAGGGCTGTTCTTCAGCGCCCGCAACCCCTTGATAAGCAACAGGCGCCGCGCCCAGGCACGGCAACCCTGCGCCCCGGAAAAGGTAACAAGACGGATACCTGACCGTTAAACGGCGCCTTGATGCAGCCTGTTCAAGCGGGCTTCTGCTTGCGCCTGATGCTCGGCAGGCAAACTGGGCACCAGGCGTGCCATCGCCATCATCATGCCTTGGTGGGGCTTGGCACGGCCCATCGCGCTTAACAACTGGTCAAAAGCGGCGGGCCGTTCCTGGGTGGGAAGGTGCTCGAGCCCTTCGCGGGTGAGCACGCCCAGCAGCGCGGGCAGGTCCTTGCGACCGGTGTGTGACAGTTCAGCGAACAGCCCCTTTAACACCGTGCTTTTGACCGGCAAGTTGTCGTTGAACAGGTGGGTCTTTTTCGCAATCGCCAGGGCCAACTGCCCGCGCTCGCTGCTGGGCCCAGGGAGTTTCTTGAACAACGTCAACGCATCCTGTACCGCCTGCTCTGCGCCATACGGCGTTTTGGGCGGGCCAAACAGTGAGGCCAGGGCCCGCTGGATCATCGTCTGGGCAGCCGGGGCTTGCAGCATGGACACGCCAATCTCGGCAGCGCTGAGCATTCTGTCCGTCAACGCGGTGCGATCCTGCGGGTGCACGGTTTTGTCCAAGGCCGTCAGGGCGGTGCCAATCTGATAATCACTGGCCTTTACATCAGGCCTCATGAGGTGGTCGGCCGGCGTCTGGCGCATGGCCCGGCTGTAGAGGCCCTGTTCTTCGGCGGCGCCCGGCAGGCGTGCCTTGAAGCCTGCGGCGGTGTTGGCGAGCGCAGCCTTGTCATCGATGCGCAAATGGCTGCCGACCTCCTGCACCAGTTCCGTGCACATCTCGTCCCACACATTGGGTGCAGGACGCGGTGCTTGCGCCGTCGGCCGGAACTTGTTCAGGGCCGACAACGATGCGCCTGGCGCAGAGGGCGCGGCGTCCGGTCGGGGTGGGCGCGCGTCATGCGCACGCTTGGCCGTGACAGCCGCGGCCACCGGCCGATCGGGCGTTGAACTGGGCAGCACAATGTCAGCGCCCACAATATGGAACCCTTTACCGGATGCACCGTTGACCAAATCACTACTCCCGCTATCGGCCTGACGTTAGTCGAAGTGAAATGAGTGGGGTTTTGGCCGAACCGGTTCCGCCTCGACCGAGAAAAACCGCTGCCCGGCGGCGACACTCGATAACGTGCGGTGTTCATTACACGTTGCGCAAAACACCTTTTACATTGACGCCATTGATAGCAGGTGGATTAAAGCGGCATGCTAAAGAGCTTGCGTGTCGCTCATATCATTCCGAATGATAGTTATCTTTGGTTTATTCGATTCGTGAGATAGCAGCCCGCCGAGCATGATCCGCCCATCTCAAATACATTGGCGGATGCACCTCATGGAAATCTCACTCAGCCCCTTACGCTACCCACTGGCCATTCTGGCCGTGATGGTGATGAGCGCCTGCGGCAAAGCCCCGAATCAAGCGGCCGCCATGCCACCGGCAAAAGTCAGCGTGGCCAAGGTGCTGGAACAGCCCGTCAACGAATGGGACGAATTCACCGGTCGCCTTGAAGCGCCAGAAACCGTCCAGATTCGCCCACGTGTGTCCGGCCAGATCGACCAGGTGGCCTTCACCGAAGGCGCGCTGGTGAAAAAAGGCGACCTGCTGTTCCAGATCGACCCTCGCCCGTTCCAGGCTGAAGTGCGCCGCCTCGAAGCCCAACTGTTGCAAACCCGCGCCGCCGCCACCCGCAGCGACAACGAAGCCCAGCGCGGTGATCGCCTGCGTCAGAGCAACGCGATTTCCGCCGAACTCGCCGACTCGCGCACCACCGCCGCCCAGGAAGCCCGCGCCGCCGTCGCCGGGATCCAGGCGCAACTGGACCTGGCCAAGCTGAACCTGAGCTTCACCCGCGTGACGTCGCCGATCAGTGGGCGTGTCAGCCGTGCCGAGATCACCGCCGGCAACCTGGTGACCGCCGATGTCACCGCGCTGACCAGCGTGGTGTCCACCGACAAGGTCTACGCCTACTTCGACGCCGACGAGCGCGTGTACCTCAAGTACACCGAGCTGGCCCGTGAAGGCCGTCGCGGCGCGACCACCCCGGTGTACCTGGGCCTGTCCAACGAAGACGGCAACCCGCACCTGGGCCAGATGAACTTCGTCGACAACCAGGTCAACCCGGCCACCGGCACCATCCGCGGTCGCGCTGTGTTCGACAACAGCAAGGGCGAGTACACCCCGGGCCTGTATGCACGCCTGAAGTTGGTGGGCAGCGGCACCTACTCCGCCGTGCTGATCACCGACGAAGCCGTGGGCACCGACCTTGGCAAGAAATTCGTGCTGGTCATGGACGCCGACAACAAACCGGCTTATCGCGGCGTGGAACTGGGGCCGAAAATCGAAGGCCTGCGCATCGTGCGCAGCGGCCTGAACAAAGACGACACCATTGTCGTCAAGGGCCTGCAGCGCGTGCGCCCGGGTTCGCCGGTCAACCCGGAAACCATCCCGATGGCCAGCAAGGAAACCCTGGCGGCCCTGGCCCAACAACGACAAGCGCTTGAAGCGAGCAACGTGCAGCAGGCGGCCCCGGACAAATCCGCGCCCAAGCTTGCTAGCACTGCGACTCCACGCGGTTAAGGGATACGACTCAAGATGAATTTTTCCAAGTTCTTCATTTCGCGACCGATCTTCGCAGCGGTGTTATCGCTGTTGATCCTGATCGCCGGCGCGATCTCGCTGTTCCAGCTACCGATCAGCGAATACCCCGAAGTCGTGCCGCCCACCGTAGTGGTGCGCGCCAACTTCCCGGGCGCCAACCCCAAAGTCATCGGCGAAACCGTGGCCGCCCCTCTGGAGCAGGCCATTACCGGCGTCGAGAACATGCTGTACATGTCCTCCCAGTCCACCGCCGACGGCAAGCTGACGCTGACCATCACCTTTGCCCTGGGCACCGACCTGGACAACGCGCAGGTGCAGGTACAAAACCGCGTGACACGGACCCAGCCCAAGCTGCCGGAAGAAGTGACGCGCATCGGTATTACCGTCGACAAGGCCTCCCCGGACCTGACGATGGTGGTGCACTTGACCTCGCCCGACAAACGCTACGACATGCTCTACCTGTCCAACTACGCCTTGCTCAACATTAAAGATGAGCTGGCGCGCCTGGGCGGTGTGGGGGATGTGCAGTTGTTCGGCATGGGCGACTACTCCCTGCGCGTCTGGCTGGACCCGAACAAGACCGCTTCGCGCAACCTCACCGCAACCGATGTGGTGACCGCGATCCGCGAGCAGAACCGTCAGGTAGCCGCCGGTGCCCTGGGCGCCCCGCCTGCGCCGAACGCCACCGCGTTCCAGCTGTCGGTCAACACCCAGGGCCGCCTGGTAACCGAGGAAGAGTTCGAGAACATCATCATTCGCTCCGGCGATAACGGTGAAATCACCCGCCTCAAAGACATCGCCCGCGTGGAGCTGGGGTCCAACCAGTACGCCTTGCGTTCACAGTTGAACAACCAACCTGCCGTTGCGTTGCCGATCTTCCAGCGCCCGGGTTCCAACGCCATCGAGATCTCTAACGAAGTGCGCGCCAAAATGGCCGAACTCAAGCAGAGCTTCCCGCAGGGCATGGACTACAGCATCGTCTACGACCCGACCATCTTTGTACGTGGTTCGATCGAAGCGGTGGTGCACACGCTGTTTGAAGCACTGATCCTTGTGGTGCTGGTGGTGATCCTGTTCCTGCAAACCTGGCGCGCCTCGATCATCCCGTTGGTGGCGGTGCCGGTGTCGTTGATCGGTACGTTTGCGGTCATGCACCTGTTCGGCTTCTCGCTCAACGCGTTGTCGCTGTTCGGCCTGGTACTGGCGATCGGTATCGTGGTGGACGACGCCATCGTGGTGGTGGAAAACGTCGAGCGCAACATTGAGCTTGGGCTTGAACCCTTCCCTGCCACCGAAAAAGCCATGAGCGAAGTGACCGGCCCGATCATCGCCACCGCGTTGGTGCTGTGTGCGGTGTTCATTCCGGCCGCATTCATCAGCGGCTTGACCGGCCAGTTCTACAAACAGTTCGCCCTGACCATTGCGATTTCCACGGTGATCTCGGCGTTCAACTCGCTGACCCTGTCACCGGCCCTGGCGGCGGTGTTGCTCAAAGGCCACGGCGCGCCGAAGGACGGTTTCTCCAAGTTCCTCGACAAGCTGCTGGGGGGCTGGTTGTTCAAGCCGTTCAACCGCTTCTTTGACAAGGCCAGCCATGGCTACGTGGGCACCGTACGCCGTGTGATCCGCGGCAGCGGCATCGCACTGTTCCTGTACGCAGGCCTGATGGTGCTGACCTACCTGGGCTTTTCGACCACGCCCACCGGCTTCGTACCGGCGCAAGACAAGCAATACCTGGTGGCCTTCGCCCAACTGCCGGACGCCGCGAGCCTGGACCGTACCGATGAAGTGATCCAGCGCATGTCCGAGATCGCACTCAAGCAGCCGGGCGTGGCCAACTCCGTGGCGTTCCCGGGCCTGTCGATCAACGGGTTCACCAACAGCCCCAACAGCGGCATCGTGTTCACCCCGCTCAAGCCGTTTGACGAGCGCAAGGACCCGAGCGAATCGGCGGGCGCCATCGCCGCCGCGCTCAATGCCAAGTTCGCGGACATTCAGGACGCCTACATCGCCATCTTCCCACCGCCGCCGGTACAGGGCCTGGGCACCATTGGCGGGTTCCGCCTGCAAGTCGAAGACCGTGGCAACCTGGGGTATGACGAGCTGTACAAAGAGGTGCAGAACATCATCACCAAGAGCCGTGGCGTGCCGGAGCTGTTCGGCCTGTTCACCAGCTACACGGTCAACGTGCCGCAGGTCGATGCCGCCATCGACCGCGAAAAAGCCAAGACCCACGGCGTGGCGATCAGCGACATCTTCGACACCCTGCAGATCTACCTGGGTTCCTTGTATGCCAACGACTTCAACCGTTTCGGGCGCACCTACCAGGTGAACGTGCAGGCTGAGCAGCAGTTCCGCCTGGGCGAAGACCAGATCGGCCAGCTCAAAGTGCGCAACAACAAAGGCGAGATGATCCCGCTGGCGACCTTCATCAAGGTCAGCGACACCTCGGGGCCGGACCGCGTCAGCCACTACAACGGCTTTATCACCGCCGAGATCAACGGCAACGCGGCACCCGGCTACAGCTCGGGCCAGGCCCAGGCTGCAATCGAGAAGCTGCTGAAGGATGAACTGCCCAACGGCATGACCTACGAGTGGACCGACCTGACCTATCAGCAAATCCTCTCGGGCAACACCGCGCTGTTCGTGTTCCCGCTGTGCGTGCTGCTGGCGTTCCTGGTACTGGCCGCTCAATACGAAAGCTGGAGCCTGCCACTGGCGGTGATCCTGATCGTACCGATGACCCTGCTGTCGGCCATCACCGGTGTGATCCTGTCGGGCGGTGACAACAACATCTTCACCCAGATCGGCCTGATCGTACTGGTGGGCCTGGCCTGTAAGAACGCGATTCTGATCGTCGAGTTCGCCAAGGACAAACAGGCAGAAGGCCTCGACCCGCTCGCAGCGGTGCTGGAAGCCTGCCGTCTGCGTCTGCGGCCGATCCTGATGACCTCGTTCGCCTTCATCATGGGCGTGGTGCCCTTGGTGTTCTCCAGCGGTGCAGGTGCCGAGATGCGTCATGCCATGGGCGTGGCGGTGTTCTCGGGGATGATCGGGGTGACGTTCTTCGGTCTGTTGCTGACGCCGGTGTTCTACGTATTTATCCGCCGCCGTGTGGAGCGCAGCGAAGCGCGCAAAGCGGCCAAGGCCTTGAAGCTGGAGCCACAGCAATGAGCGTGAAACTATTCGTCCCAAGCCTTCTGGTGCTGGCGCTCGCCGCCTGCGCCGTGGGCCCGGACTACAAAGCCCAGACCCCGGAGGCGGCCAACATCACGGCCGCCGCCGACGCCAAACAGTACGACCATGCCAAGTTCGAAGGCATCTGGTGGCAGCAGTTCGACGACCCGACCCTGAACCAGTTGGTGACCCAATCGCTGCAAGGCAACCGCGATTTGCGCGTGGCCTTCGCCCGCCTGCGGGCCGCCCGGGCGATTCGCGATGACGTGGCCACCGACACCATGCCGGTGATCACCAGCCGCGCCAGCAGCGACCTGGGCAAAGGCCAGGTTCCCGGCCAGACCACCCAACGCGTCAACAGCGAGCGTTATGACCTGGGCCTGGACATGGCCTGGGAAGTGGACCTGTTCGGCCGCATCCGTCGCAACCTGGAGGCCAGCGATGCTGACCAACAGGCCGCCGAAGCCGACCTGTACCAACTGCAAGTCACCCTGATTGCCGAACTGGTGGACGCCTACGGCCAACTGCGTGGCGCGCAACTGCGGGAAAAGATCGCCCTGGCGAACCTCAAGAACCAGCAGGAATCGCGCACCATCACCGTCAGCCTGCGTGACGCAGGTGTGGGCGATCAGCTGGACGTGGAGCGCGCCGACGCACGCCTGGCGGCGGTGGAAGCCAGCGTGCCGCAACTGCAAGCCGAACAGGTGCGCGAGCGTAACCGCATCGCCACCCTCCTCGGCCAGCGCCCAGACGCGCTCACCGTGGACCTGAGCCCCAAAGACCTGCCGGCCATTGCCAAGGCGCTGCCGATTGGCGACCCAGGGCAACTGCTGCAGCGGCGCCCGGACATCCTCAGCGCCGAACGCAAACTGGCCGCCGCCACCGCGCGCATCGGCGTGGCCAAGGCCGACCTGTTCCCACGGGTCAGCCTCAGCGGCTTCCTGGGCTTTACCGCCGGGCGCGGTTCGCAGATCGGCTCGTCTGCCGCCAATGCCTGGTCCCTGGGCCCGAGCATCACCTGGGCCGCGTTTGACTTGGGCAGCGTGCGCGCCCGTTTGCGCGGTGCGAATGCCGAAGCCGACGGCGCGTTGGCGACCTACGAGCAGCAAGTGCTGCTGGCGCTGGAAGAATCCGAAAACGCGTTCAGCGATTACGGCAAGCGCCAGCAGCGCCTGGTGTCGCTGATCCGTCAGAGTGAATCGAGCCGCGCCGCCGCCGACCTGGCTGCGATCCGCTACCGCGAAGGCACCGTGGACTTCCTGGTGCTGCTGGACGCCCAACGCGAACGCCTGGCCGCCGAAGACGCCCAGGCCCAGGCCGAAGTGGACCTGTATCGCGGCATCGTCGCCATCTACAAGGCCTTGGGCGGTGGTTGGCAGCCAGACACCGTGGTCGCCAGCGCCAAGTAATGTAAAGAGCTCCTTTGGTTGGTCGCATCCAACCAATTTTTAGCCCCGCGTCTCATTCGGTCGCGGGGCTTTTTTTGGCCTGTTAAAAAGGGTTCGCACAATAACAAGGTGGGGTTGCCTGCCAGCAAATGCCCGCTCAGCTCACCTCGTTCAGGATCAGGCTGCGGTAATGCCCGGGGTTGGAACCGGACCATTTGCGAAACGCCTTGTAGAACGAACTGACATCGGCAAACCCCAACCGGGTAGCGATGTCGGCAAAACTCTGCTGCGGGTCGGCGAGCCAGATAATCGCCAGCTCCTTGCGCACGCTGTCTTTGAGCCCTTGGTACGTCTGCCCCTCGTCAGCCAGGCGTCGGCGCAGGGTCGAGGCCGAGACGCACAGGCTGGCGGCCAGGCCGAGGGTTTCAGGCCAGGTGTCGGCGGGCATCTGGCGCAGGTCGTGCTTGATACGGGTGGCGAGGCTGTCGGGGTCGCGGTATTTGACCAGGATGTTGGCCGGGGCATGGGCCAGGAATCGCTTGAGTTCTTCCGGGCTGCGCTTGATCGGCAGGTCGAGGCAGTCGGCAGAAAAAATCATGCGCGTACGTGGCCGGTCAAAGCGCAGGTTGTCCGAAAACATCACCTGGTAGTCGTCGCAAAAAGCAGGCGCCGGGCCGCGCAGTTCGATGGCCAAAATCGGAATCCGGCGCCCCGCCAGCCAGCAGGCGGCGCCGTGCACGATCATCCAGTAGGCAAAATAGGTAAAGGCGCGCCGGGGCTGCGGCTGGGGCTCCAGCAGCACGATTTCTGCCAGGCTTTGCTGGCGCACCAGTTGCGCGGGCAAGTGCTCGAGCATCAGCGACAAAAACCCCAGCGCGGTTTGCAGCGCCGCGCCCAATGTCGGTTGCGCCATCGCGGCATGGCACAAAAAGCCCAGGCTGCCGGACTTGAGCTTGCGCGGGTCCATGCCAAAAAATTCGTCGTCCAGGCGCCGGGCCAGCAGGCGCCACAACCGTGCATAGGCGGTGGCCGAAACCCGCGCCCGGGACTGTTGCAACAGCGCGGGGTCGATCCCCACTTTGCTCAGCACCTCATGGGTGGCCGCGCCGGGCGTGCAGCTTTGCAACAAGGCCTCGCGGACGAGGTGAATGGAGATGGTGTCTTTTTGCAGCATTGGCCGTGGCGCCATCCGGTTAAACAAGGGGTGTTGCGCATCATAGGGGCGGTTGCGCTTCGCCACCACCGTTCAGCAGCTGTTCAGTAAAGGTCAAGATTGCTTGTTTAGTAATGAGTCTCATTATGTTACAAATTAGCACCCTAATTAGTGACGATGCGGTGCCGAATGCTTGTTCCATTTTTAATCATGCTGCGCGAAGGGATCGAAGCGGCGTTGATCGTTGGCATTATCGCCAGTTACCTCAAGCAGACAGGCCGGGGCCAGTGGATGCCCGCCGTATGGATCGGCGTGTTTCTGGCGGCCGCCCTGGCGCTGCTGGTCGGCGGTGGCCTGGAACTGGTCAGTGCGGAATTTCCGCAAAAGCAGCAGGAATTGTTTGAAGGCATTGTAGGCCTCGTCGCCGTGGGCATCCTCAGTTCCATGGTGTTCTGGATGCGCAAAGTGGCGCGCTCCATCAAGCGTGAACTGCACGAATCCCTCGATCACGCCCTCGCCGGGTCCAAGCACCAGGTCACCGCGCTGATCCTGATGGTGTTTTTCGCCGTGGCCCGTGAAGGCCTGGAAACCGTATTTTTCCTGCTGGCGGTGTTCCAGCAGAGCGAAGGCCCGGGCGCGCCGATCGGCGCACTGCTGGGGCTGATCCTGGCGATTGTGGTCGGCTTTTTGATTTACACCGGCAGCATGCGCCTGAACCTGGGGGCGTTTTTCCGCTGGACCGGCCTGTTCATTCTGGTGGTGGCCGCCGGCATTCTGGCCAACTCGGTCCAGGCCCTGCACGAAGCCGGGGTGTGGAACCACCTGCAGACCGTGCTGTTCGACTTCAGCGCCACGCTGCCCATGGACGGCCCGCTGGGCTCGGTACTGGCCGGAATGTTTGGGTATCAAGACGCCCCGACCACCAGCACCCTGGGGGCCTATGTGATTTACCTGGTGGTGGCGCTGGTGATGTTCTTCTTGCCTGCGCCGCCCGCCAAGCCTGCTGCCCGCTCTTCTTCCGTTTCCAGCCAGTAAGGACCGTCTCTTGTCCAGCCAATCCCCTCAACCGGCCTCGCCGCCCCGCGCACTGCGCTGGGCGGTGGCCGGCTCGGTGGTCGTGATGATCGCCGCCGGTGGCCTGTTCTACTACGCCTCGAAAATGGCCGCGGCCAAGCGCCAGACCAATCACGACGAAATCGCCGTGACCATCCACGGCCACAGCTGCGAGCCCAACGCGCTGACAGTGCCGGCCGGCCGTGCCAGTTTCCGCATCATCAACCGTTCGGACCGCGCCGTGGAGTGGGAAATCCTCGACGGCGTGCTGGTGATCGAGGAGCGCGAAAACATCGCGCCGGGCCTGAGCCAGGTGATCAATGCCAACCTCGCGCCCGGTGACTATGCAATTACCTGCGGGCTGCTTAGCAACCCGCGCGGCACCTTGCATGTGACGCCCACCGCCGAGTCGGACGCCGCCGCCAAGGCCAAGCCTTCGATGGTGGCGTTCATTGGCCCGCTGTCGGAGTTTCGCGTGTACCTGAGCGGCCAGGGCAGCGCCCTGATCAGCGCCGTGACCGCGCTGAGCCAGGCCATCAGCGCCGTTGACCTGGCCCAGGCCCAGGCCCTGTATGTACCTGCTCGCGAGGCTTACCAGCGCCTGGCCCCGGCGTCCCAGCGCCTGGCCGAACTGGACAACGCGATCAACGCCCGCGCCGATTACTTTGAAAAGCGCGAGCAAGACCCGGCCTTCAGCGGCTTCCACCGCCTTGAATACGGCCTGTTCCAGCAACGCGACCTCGCGGGCCTGGCGCCGATTGCCGAACGCCTGGTCACTGATGTGACCAGCCTCAAGCAGCAACTGCTGGCCCAGTCGCTGCCGCCGGAGCAACTGGTGAGCATTGTGGTGCGCAACCTCAACACCCTGGCTGAAGTGCGTGCCGCCAGCGGCGAAGAAGAGCGTTACAGCCATGTCGACCTGAACGGCTTTGCCGCCAACCTTGAGGTGGCGCGCAAGGTGGTCGACCTGATACGGCCTTTGCTGACCAAGTCTGCCGCGCCATTGCTGCCGGGCATCGACGCCGCTATCAACGCCTTCGACGCGCAGCTCAGTGGCTTTAAGGTCGACGGGCATTACGCCACGTACGACAGCGTCACGGCCGATCAGCGCACGCAGATCGCCGACAAGGCCAAGGCTCTGGCCGCTGCACTCGATGGAATTGACCCTGCCCTTGGCCTTTCCGGCCTGAAGTGAAGACGACCGTAGACATGAGTGATTCAGAACAGTTTTCTGCCCAACGCCGCCGTGTTTTGCTGGGGATGGCCGCCACCGGCGCCGCGATCGCCGGCAGCAGCCTGAGCTGCCCGGCGATGGCCGCCAGCGCGTCCCAAGTGACCGCCGCGCCCAGCAGTGACAAGACCCAGGACCATCACGATTTCTTCGGCAAGCACCAGAGCGGCATCGTCACCCCGCGCCCGGCCTGCGGCATGATCGTGTCGTTTGATGTGCTGGCGGGCGACCGCGACGACCTCGAGCGCCTGTTTCGCACCTTGAACGAACGCATCCAGTTTCTGATGACCGGCGGCACCGTGCCGCAGGTCGACCCGAAGCTGCCGCCTACCGACTCAGGCATCCTGGGCCCGGTGGTCACGCCGGACAACCTGACCATCACCGTGTCCGTGGGAGAGTCGCTGTTCGACGAGCGTTTTGGCCTGAGCGCCGCCAAACCCAAGCGCCTGAACCGCATGGTCGGGTTTCCCAATGACGCGCTGGAACCGGCGCAGTGCCACGGCGACCTGAGCCTGCAGTTCAGTTCCAACACGCCGGACACCAATATCCACGCCCTGCGCGACATCGTGAAAAACCTGCCGGACCTGCTGCTGGTGCGCTGGAAACAGGAAGGCAGCGTGCCGCCCCAGGCCCCTGCCCGCCCGGGCGAGCCTGCGCAGAGTGCGCGCAATTTCCTGGGTTTTCGCGACGGCTCGGCCAACCCGGACTCCACCGACAACAGCGCCATGGACCGTATCGTGTGGGTCCAGCCCGGCAGCGACGAACCGGCCTGGGCCGCCAACGGCAGCTACCAGGTGGTGCGCATCATCCGTAACTTTGTCGAGCGCTGGGACCGTACCCCGCTGCAAGAGCAAGAGAGCATCATCGGCCGCGTCAAAGCCAGTGGCGCGCCCATGGACGGCCAGAACGAAACCCAAGTGCCGGACTACAGCAAGGACCCGGAAGGCAAGTTGACCAAGCTCGATGCCCACATCCGCCTGGCCAACCCACGCACCCAAGAGACCCAAACCAGCCTGATCCTGCGTCGGCCGTTCAACTACTCCAACGGCGTCAACAAAAACGGTCAGCTGGACATGGGGCTCTTGTTCATTTGCTACCAGGCTGACCTGGAGAAAGGCTTTATCAGCGTGCAGACCCGGCTCAACGGCGAGCCTCTGGAGGAATACCTCAAGCCGGTCGGCGGCGGGTATTTCTTTACCTTGCCGGGCGTCACCGGGCCTGCCGATTTTGTCGGGCGCACGCTGCTTGCCGCGACACATCCTCAAACCACTGCCCATACCTAAAAACACCCCCAGAGCGGAAATCGTCCCATGAAGAAGTCGTCCATCGCGTTGTCGTTGTTGTTGACCCTTTCGCCGCTGGCAGCGTTCGCCGAAACGGCCCCTCTGGATCTGGTAGGCCCGGTGTCGGACTACAAGATCTACGTGACCGAGGAAATCGGCCAACTGGTCACCCAGACCCAGGCGTTCACCGATGCCGTGAAAAAAGGCGACCTGGCCACCGCCAAGAAACTCTACGCCCCTACCCGCGTGCACTATGAGTCCATCGAGCCGATCGCCGAGCTGTTCAGCGACCTCGACGCCTCCATCGACTCGCGTGTAGACGACCATGAGAAAGGCGTGAAAGCCGAAGACTTCACCGGCTTCCACCGCATTGAGTACACCCTGTTCTCCGAGAACACCACCAAAGGCCTGGAAACCCTGGCCGACAAGCTCAACTCGGACGTCAACGACCTCAAGGCCCGCGTGGACAGCCTGACCTTCCCGCCGGAAAAAGTCGTGGGCGGCGCTGCGGCCCTGCTTGAAGAAGTGGCCGCCACCAAGATCTCCGGTGAGGAAGACCGCTACAGCCACACCGACCTGTATGACTTCCAGGGCAACATCGACGGCGCGAAGAAAATCGTCGACCTGTTCCGTCCGCAGATCGAGAAACAAGACAAGGCCTTCGCCGCCAAAGTCGACAAGAACTTCGCAGCCGTGGACAAGATCCTGGCCAAGTACAAAACCAAGGATGGCGGCTTTGAAACCTACGACAAGGTCAAGGAAGCCGACCGTAAAGCCCTGGTCGGCCCGGTCAACACCCTGGCTGAAGACTTGTCCACCCTGCGTGGCAAGCTGGGCCTGAACTAACCGTTCACGCGCCGAAGGCCCTCACCCGCGTGATCGGGTGAGGGCTTTTTTATGTGCGCCACGGGCGCCAACGGGTCCACCTGGCCGGTGGCGACCAGCAGGTAACAGCGCATTTTTTCCTCGGCGGCAAGCAGGTGCGGCATGACCTTGGCCAACCGTGTGGTGCCGGTCGCCAGCAACGTCGACACCGAGCCAAGGCCGCGGGACACGGCGCTGATCATCCGGGGGTAGCCATCTACCGGGTTGAACGCGGCGCTGGCAAACAACGCGGTTTGCCGGGCGAAATCAAACGCCGCATCACTGAACATCACCGACGGCGCACCCCAGGCGACCTTGGGTGTAAGCGGCCCGACCGAAGCGCTCCATTTGCCCAGCACCTTGGGCAACGGGCTGCTCGCCAACACCTTGCTGGAGCGCAACAACGCCCGCGCCTGCACGCCCGCGCCGATGGCCAGCCCCGCGATGTCCAGCGCCAGGCCCTGTAGCCCTTTGGCGATATTGCCCGCGGCCAGATCCTGATAAGCCCCCACGAAGGGAATCAATGACAGCAGCAGGTCCTGCTGGCGGGCAGTGGCGGCCCGCTGGGTTTCCAGGGGCAGGGTCGCCTTGGCCCACGCTTGCATCTCGGGCAGGGTTTCATAGAAGTGGTTTTCGGCGATTTCACACGCGATGAACTCCACCCTGTCGGACTGGAAACTGTCCGGCACTGCGGGCGCGGGGCCCGCCTGGGCCGGCAGGCTGCGACCGAGCCGTTCAATGATGATGTGCTCGCTGACCGGGTTCGCGGCAGGTTCGTCGCCGCTGGCGTAGGCCTTGAAGTCCAGCGGCACGCTGTGGCCCTTGCGCAGGTATTTCTCCCCCAGCAATTTGTACTGGGCGGCATGGGTCCTGTCATTGACCACCGCGTCCAGCGCGCCAGTCACGTCGGGGTGCTCATGCTTGATCAACCGGCCGTTGGCGAACACCTCGTAGTAGGTGATCGACTGCTCGTGCTGGACACGCATCAGCACGCCTTGGCGCCCGGTGACGGCGGCCCGGTGTTCGTCGGTTTCCCAGACCTGTTGCTTGCCGGTTTTCGTGCGCAGCGTAAACAGTTCGACCTTGCCGGTTTCCAGCCTCTGGCGTTCGGCCAGCGGCCACTGGGCAAGCATCAGCTTGAGCTTGGTGACATAGGCCATTTGCAGTTTGCGATAGTGCACGGTCACGGCTTTATCGAGTAAACCGTCCAGGGCTGGCAGGCGTCGGATGCGTGCATCCAGCGCCTGGCGCTTGTCGGCTGGGGCGTCATCGACGCCTCGCTGCTGAAACGCAAACGGCGTGTTTTGCGCGGACGCACGCCCGGGTTCGGGCATGTCGCGGGTTAAAACCCAGCGGTCCGGCACCAGGTCACCGGTCATGTAAGTCTCCACCAGCGACCGGGTACGGGGCTCGGACAGGGGCAAGTTGCGGCGCTGCTGGGGGTCGGCGATCTGCACCGTCATCGCGGTCAGTTGGCTGGCACTGGTGCCCGGAAACACCTTGAGCAATTCCTGAACGGCGAACGCCCGACGGCTGGGCAACGGCGTACTGACCGCCTTGAACGCACGGCTGGCGGCCGCGCGTTGGCGACTGAACGCCTGGGCGGCTTTTTTCAGGGTATCGCTGTCGTATCGGCCCTGGGGGTGGGCCTCGATCACACCGTTGAGCACCGCCCAATCGGCCAGAATACGTGCGCCGTGTAACTGCATCAGGGTGCGCTGATCCGGGTCGATGGCGGCCAGGGTGGTCAATGCGGTGACCTGCTCCTCATTCATCGCCCGCGATGTACCGGGCGCGAACATATCGGCCATCGCGCAGCCCAGGCGCAGTTCCATCCAGGCGGGCGTGCCGAGGGCAACCGCGTCGGGCACCTCTTGCACGAGAAACTCAGGCGCCGCCCGCGCCAGCAGCAGGTGCGCCGCCAGCACGGCCATGTGCGGGGTCAGGCCTTTGTGTTGCTGCAAATGGGCTTCGACATCGCGGCGCACCGCGTTCAGGCTGCGGCCCATGTTGGCCGGTTGATACAGGGCATACCCGGCGACCATTCCCGGTGTGGCCTCTGGGTCAGCGCGCCGTGTGATCGCAGCGATGATCAACGGCGCGCGCGCGCCCTGCCAATTGCAGGCGCCCGCCAGTTGCTCGCCAAACGCGCGGGCCTGGGGGCTGGCCAGGAAGTCTTCCAGGTGGCGGGCAGTGCCTGTGCGCAGTGCGTCCGCCGTGACGCCCGAAACGTCGGGCAGGCTTGCCCCCAGGGCGATCAACCGGGTCTGTTGGTCTGCCGACAGCTCGACGCTGTAGTCCCCCAGCCATGGCATGGGCGGCAAGGTGGTGCGCAGCCATTGGATGACGTTACGGGTTTCACCGACCGTGCGCGGCGAGCCCAGGCCTTTGTGCTCGAGCAGTTGGCGAGCGTCAAGGTGAGGCTCGCGGGCCAGCGGGGAGTCGGGCGTGACCTCGACCGGCTGCCGGGACCAGTCCACGGGGGACTCGTCCTTGAGCCCCTGTATCTGTTGTTGCAGAAACTCGGCCAGCCAGGCGCGCTCGTCCAGGTCGCCGACCAGGCGCTTGACGCCATCCAACGCGGCGCTCAGGCCTGGCGTGGGCGCCAAGCCCTGCGTACGCAGTTGCTTGGCCAGCGCAGCGGTTTGCTCGGGCGTGGTGGGCGGCGCAAGGCCCAGCGCCGTTAGCACCACCGGCAATGAGAGCCGCGCCTCACCCGTGTTGAAGTACGGCAAGCCCCTGTCGTGCGGGTCGAGCACCGCACGTATGGCCCGCAACTTGACGCTTGCCTGCCACCAGCCGCTGCCATCGACGGTGGTGAACGTGGTGGCCGTGGGCACGCCGTCGCGTCTCACATAGCCTGAAACCCCGTGCAGGTGCAGGGTCAACGTGTCGGTCGCCAGGCCCCGGCTTTTGAACCAGGCCAGGGTGTGGGGCTGGTTGATGAGCTGCGCGTACACCTCAAGCGCCTCCCCTAACCCGCTGTGCTCAGGCACCGCAAGGTGCGTGTCGCCCTGCTCCAGCGCCTGGGCCAGCCGCGCGGCCAGCAGTGTGTTGGCGCTTGCCGCATCGGCACCGGTTTTGCTGGGCAGTAACGTCCAGGCGGGCCCGGGGATGTCTGCGCCGGTTTCGCGCTTGGGCCGCGACGGCGGCGCGGGAAGTGGAGAAACAGCAGGAGAGAAATAAGGCCGGGTACTGGCAGAAATCAACGGCATGCTGACGCCCTCTTTTGGCTGGATCCTTGTAGGGATTAGGCCATGCCTCCTTGAACGACCGGGAGGCACTATAAAAAAGGGCGGTGAGACGGGCTGTAAGTCGCGTCCGAAAAAAACCGCTGCCTACAGGATGCGGTAGAGCAATCGCTCGATGCGCACACGGCTGACCCGACGCAGGAACTTGCCGACCGCCTCCGGGTAATCCACCAGGGTCTGCAACTGCTGGAAACGCTCGATGCGCGAGGTGTGCTGGAAAATCTCGGCCAGCTCGGTGCGCCTGGGCGCTTGCCATTCGCCCTTGGGATCGTCGATCAGCAAGGCGTTTTCCAGGTCCAGGCGAAAGGCCCGGGGGTTGAGATTGTTGCCGGTGAGCAAGGTGTAGCGCTGGTCGACCCACATGCCCTTGAGGTGGTAGGTGTTGTCACCGTCGCGCCACAGGTGCAGGTTCAACTGGCCGCTGTCGATCATGACCTGATGGCGCTTGGCAAAGCGGCGCAGGCTGATTTCGTAGAGATACGGCAGCGCCGCGATGACCTTGAACGGCTCGCTGGGCGCGATGTAGAAGTCGTTGGCGGTCTTGTCGCCGACGATGATGTCGATCTTCACGCCGCGCGCCAGGGCCCGGTTGATTTCCCGGGTGACCGGCAGTGGCAGGTTGAAGTACGGCGTGCAAAGGGTCAGTTGGTGCTGGGCACTGGCGATCAGCTCGCAGATGACCCGGCTCAACGGGTTGTTCTTGCCCACGCCCAGCAACGGGCTGACGGTGAGGTGGCCGTTGGGCAACTGGCCGCGCGTGACGTCGTAGGTCGCATGTTTCAGGCGGCTGCGCAAATCGCCGATGTCGTTGCGCAGGCTGCGGGTGCGCGGCAGGTCTGGCAGGTCCAGACGGTGCACGGCCCTGGAGGCGATCAGGCCATGCTCGATCAGGTGCTGCATGGAATCGGCCAGCGGTGCGCTGTGGATCAGGTGGTAGCGGTCGTAGCGGTACTTGTCGAACTTGTGCAGGTAGACGTTATTGAGGCTGGCGCCACTGTAGAGCACGGTGTCATCGATCACGAACCCCTTGAGGTGCAACACGCCGAACAGCTCGCGGGTTTGCACCGGCACGCCGTACACCGGCACCTCACTGCGGTGGGACGCGGTCATGGCTTGATACCACGCGCTGTTGCCGGGCTGCTTGCCCGCGCCGATCAGGCCGCGTTGAGCGCGCAGCCAGTCGACCATCACCACGATATCCAGCTCGGGCCGCGCCGCCTTGGCGGCATGCAGGGCGTCGTAGATCTCCTGCCCCGCTTCATCCTGTTGCAGGTACAGGGCAACGATGTAAATGCGGCGAGTGGCCTGGGGGATTTTTTCCAGCAGGCAGCGCCGATATTCGGCGGCGCCGGACAGCACCTCGATGGCCGAGGGCGTCAGGGGAAAACCGCGCAGCTTGGGCAGCAGGGAACGCTTGAATAACAACGGCATAAGGCTCGCAAGGGTCAAATCCGAAGAGGGCCGAAGCTTACACCATGCACGGGCTTCAGGTCTTGCTGGCGCGGGCTTAAAAATAATTCATTGACCAAGGAGAACGATCGTTCTACAGTCCTAAACATGAACGATATGACTCGCGACATTATTCTCGACGTGACCGAAAAGTTGATCTATCGCCACGGCATTGCCGCCACCGGCATGGACTTTCTGGTGAAAACCGCTGGCGTCTCGCGCAAGAGCGTCTACCGCTACTTCGCCAATAAGGATGACCTGGTGATTGCCGCCTTGCAGCGCCGCGACGAGCGCTGGATGCAGTGGTTGCGTGACGACGTGCGGCGCCATGCCACTAGTGGCGAACGGCTACTTGGCGTGTTCAGCGCCCTCAAGGCCTGGTTCGTGTCGGACGACTTTCGCGGCTGCGCGTTTATCAATACCAGCGGTGAAACCGGCGACCCACAGGACCCGGTACGCTTGCTGGCCAAGGTTCACAAACAAAAACTGCTCGAGTTCATGCTTGAGCTGTGCCAGGAGCATGGCACCCCGGACCCGCACCAACAGGCCGTCCACCTGCTGATCCTGATCGACGGTGCCATTACCGTTGCGCTGGTCATGGGCGATTCAATGGCTGCCGATAATGCACAGACCATGGCCCGCGCATTATTGGCACTTTAAACGCACCTATTCCTGCACGTTAACGTGCACTAACGTTGGAGCATTACATGTCATCGACAGCCGAAGTACGTCCGCCGTTACCGCCCTTTACTCGCGCGTCTGCGATTGAAAAAGTCCGCCTGGCCGAAGACGGCTGGAACTCCCGCGACCCGGCGCGGGTTTCGCTGGCCTATACCCTGGATACGCAATGGCGCAACCGCGCCGAATTCGTCCATAACCGCGAAGAAGCCAAAGCCTTCCTGACCCGCAAATGGGCCAAGGAACTGGACTACCGCTTGATCAAGGAACTGTGGGCCTTCACCGACAACCGCATCGCCGTGCGTTATGCCTATGAATGGCACGACGATTCCGGTCATTGGTTCCGTTCCTACGGCAATGAAAACTGGGAGTTCGACGAGAACGGCCTGATGGTCAACCGCTTTGCCTGCATCAACGACCTGCCGATCCAGGAAAGCGAGCGCAAGTTTCACTGGCCGCTGGGACGGCGTCCTGACGAACACCCGGGGTTGTCAGAACTCGGGCTCTGAGGTGGGTGGCGGCAAGTGTGCGGCTTGCCGCTGGCAGCACCCGCTGCCTCAATCCAACCCCACCCGGTATAACGCGCCGTTGTCTTCGTCTGTCAGCACGTAGAGGTAGCCGTCCGGGGATTGCCGGACGTCGCGGATGCGTGCGTTCAAGCCACCCAGCAGGCGTTCTTCGTGGGTGACTTTGTCACCGTCGAATTGCAGGCGGATCAGCTCTTTGCTGGCCAGTGCGCCGATGAACAGGTTGTGTTGCCAGGCTTTGAAGCGGTCGGCGTCGTAGAACGCCATGCCGCTGATGGCGGGTGACTTTTCCCACACATGGTGCGGCGGCACGGTGCCGTCGACGGTCTTGCCTTTGGCTTCGGGAATGGGGGTCAACGAATAGTTGATGCCGTGGGTCGCCAGGGGCCAGCCGTAATTCTTGCCGCGCTCGATGATGTTGATTTCATCGCCGCCCCGTGGCCCGTGTTCGTTTTCCCACAGGGTGCCGGTCCAGGGGTTGAGCGCGGCGCCCTGCGGGTTGCGCTGGCCGTAAGACCAGATCTCGGGCCTTACGCCCTCCTGGCCGACGAACGGGTTATCTTCGGGCACACGGCCGTCCGGGAAGATACGTACGATCTTGCCTTGCAGCTTGTCCAGGTCCTGGGCGGTGGGCCGGTCGTTGTTTTCCCCCAGGGTCACGAACAGGTAACCCTCGCGGTCAAACACCAGCCGCGAACCGAAGTGGTTGCCCGTGGAGAGCTTGGGCTCCTGGCGCAGGATGACGGTGAAGTCCTCAAGCCCCTTGAGGTCGGCGCTCAAGCGCCCGCGCCCGACCGCGGTGCCTGCCGTGTCGCCCTTGCCACCGCCTTCGGCGTAAGAAAGGTAGACCAGACGGTCTTGCTTGAAGTCCGGCGACAGCACCACGTCCAGCAAGCCCCCCTGCCCTTTGGCCCAGACCTTGGGCACGCCGCTCAACGGCGCCGACAACTGGCCGTCCGGCCGGATAAACCGCAGGTTGCCGGGACGTTCGGTCACCAGGAACCCTTGCTTGTCCGGCAAAAAGGCCACCGCCCAGGGGTGGTTAAGGCCTTTGGCGACGACGGTGGCGGTGACACTGCCCTGCTCGCTGGGAAACGGCGGGGTGTCGGCGGCGAAAACCGACTGCGCCAGGGGCATGAGTGCACTGGCGCAGAGGACGGCTAGAAGGGTTTTGCGTAGTGGCATGAGGGGGATGTCCTTATTGAGTTACACGCTCGATCGCCCGCCTCTCAGGGCTGGCGATTTCCATTGGCGTCACGGGTCGGGGTTTTGGGCTGGAACGTAGGCTGCGCTGGCGCAGTGTCGCGTTGCGGGTAGCGGTTGCCGATGCCGCCGTTTTCCAGGGTGGGCTGGCGCTGCGTCGGGCCGATCTGCGGGGCACGCGGGGCGGAGCCACTGGGTTGGGTGCCCTGCATGCTGTTGGGGTTGGCCCGGTGGATGGGGCTGTTATAGGGGTTATTGTTGTTGCCCGGCAGGTTTTGCGCCTGAGCCACGGCGCCAAACGCCAGGCCCATCAGGAGCACTGCAAGGTTGCGAAGACCGGTATTCATGACAAAACCTCTTTTGGGCGGTGATAGCTGATTCGATTCCACGCTACGCGTTGGGTTCGCCTTTGGTAACTAAATAGTTTCTCATCAGGTGTAACACGATCTGTCTAAAGCGCCGTTACCAGCCAGCCGACCGGAGAAACTTTTGCCGCAGCAGCCGTGTCACCTGAAGACACTCAGCGGTCTCAGGACACCTCTCATGGCACGGGCACTCTGGAAAGGCGCAATCAGCTTCGGTTTGGTCCACATCCCGGTTTCACTGGTGTCGGCGACCGCCAGCAGCGGCGTCGACTTCGACTGGCTGGACAAGCGCAGCATGGACCCGGTGGGTTACAAGCGCGTCAACAAGACCACCGGCAAGGAGGTCACCAAAGAGAACATCGTCAAAGGCGTGGCCCATGAAAAAGGCCGCTACGTGATATTGAGCGAAGACGAGATTCGCGCGGCGCACCCCAAGTCCACCCAGACCATCGAGATCATTGCCTTCGTGGCCAGTGACCAGATTCCCTTGCAGAACATCGACACGCCCTACTTCCTGGCGCCCGACAAACGCGGCGGCAAAGTGTACGCACTGCTACGGGAAACCCTGAAAAAGACCCAGAAAGTGGCCCTGGCCAATGTGGTGCTGCACACCAGGCAACACCTGGCGGCGCTGATGCCGCTGGAATCTGCGCTGGTGCTGGTGATGCTGCGCTGGCCCGCCGAAGTGCGCAACCTGGACGAACTGGAACTGGGCACTGACGTGACCCGCCCGACCCTGGCCAAGGGCGAACTCGACATGGCCAGGCGCCTGGTGGACGACATGAGTGCCGACTGGCAACCGGAGGCCTACCGCGACAGCTTCCAGGAAAAAATCCTCGCGTTGGGGGACAAAAAAGCCAAGGCCGGCAAGATCGAGAACGTTGAATCGGATGAGGGCCGCGAGGAGCGCAAATCGGCGGATGTCATCGACCTGACCGACCTGCTCAAACGCAGCCTGGCGGGCAAGCCTGCGAAGAAACCCGCCGCGCGCAAACCCAAGAAGGCTTCATGAGAGGTAGCGTCAAATGGCCAAGCCCCTGAGTGAGTACAACCGCAAGCGCGACTTCAAGATCACCGCTGAACCGGCAGGCGCCGCTCCGCCAGGCAAACGTGCGCGCCAGGCCTTGACGTTTGTGATCCAAAAACACGACGCGCGCAACCTGCATTATGACTTTCGCCTGGAGCTGGACGGCGTGCTCAAAAGCTGGGCCGTGCCCAAGGGCCCCAGCCTCGACCCCAGCCAGAAGCGCTTGGCGGTGCACGTCGAGGACCACCCGCTCAGCTATGGCGATTTCGAGGGCAGCATTCCCGCCGGGCAATACGGCGCAGGCGATGTGATTGTGTGGGACCGGGGCATCTGGCAACCCCATGACGACCCCCATAAGGCGTACGCAGCCGGCAAGCTTAAATTCACCCTGGTCGGCGAAAAACTCGCAGGCGACTGGGCGCTGGTGCGTACCCGGCTCAGGGGCAGCGGCGACAAGCAGCAATGGCTGCTGATCAAGGAACACGACACCCAGGCCCGCGCCGTAGCCGACTACGACGTGGTGCACGCCCTGCCCACCAGCGTGATCAGCGGCGGCTTGGTAGGCGCTGTGAAAAAAACCGCTGCCACCCTGCCCGATCACCTGTCCCCGCAGTTGGCCACCTTGGTTGACCAGGCCCCCGCGGGCCAGTGGTTATATGAAATCAAGTTCGACGGCTACCGCATTCTGGCGCGCATCCGTAACGGCGAAGTTCGCCTGTTCACCCGTAACGGCAACGACTGGACTGACCGCCTGCCGCACCAGGCCAAGGCCTTGCAGGCCCTGAAACTCAAGGACAGCTGGCTGGATGGCGAAGTGGTCAGCCTGAATGCGGACGGGTTGCCCGACTTTCAGGCGTTGCAGAATGCGTTCGAGATCGGGCGCAGCCTGGAGATCGTCTACTACCTGTTCGACGCGCCGTGGCTCGGCGGTATCGACCAGCGCGAAGCCCCGGTGGAAGCGCGCCGCGCGGCCCTCAAAAAGGCGCTGGCGGGTAACCGCAGTAAACGGCTGCGCTTCTCCGAGGCGTTCGCCGCCCACCACCAGGACATCATTGAAAGTGCCTGCGCCCTGTCCCTTGAAGGCGTCATCGGCAAACGGGCGGGCAGCCCTTATGTGTCACGGCGCAGCGACGACTGGATCAAACTCAAATGTCGCAAGCGCCAGGAATTCGTGGTGGTCGGCTACACCCGGCCCCAAGGCTCGCGCACCGGCTTTGGCGCGCTGTTGCTGGCCGTCAATGACGACGAGGGCCTGGTGTATGCCGGACGCGTGGGCACAGGTTTTAACCAGGCCACCTTGAAAAGCCTCAGCGCCCAATTGAAAACACTGGAACGCCAGGCCTCACCCCTGCACCGCCCGCTCACCCGCGCCCAGGCCCGTGGCGTGCACTGGGTGGAGCCGACACTGGTCGGCGAGGTGCAATTTGCCGAATGGACCCGCGAAGGCGTGGTACGCCAGGCCGCGTTCGTGGGGCTGCGCACCGACAAACCTGTAAAGCAGATCGTGCATGAGCAACCTCGCGCAGTGGACGCCGTGAAACGCACCACCGGCCAAGCCGGTGAAGTGGCCGGGGTAAACATCACTCACCCCGAGCGCGTGATCGACCCCCAGAGCGGCACGCAAAAGCTGCAACTGGCGCGTTTCTACGCCGACATCCAGGAATGGATCCTGCCGCACCTGCGCAAGCGTCCCGTGTCCTTGCTGCGGGCCCCGGACGGTATTGCGGGCGAACAATTCTTCCAGAAACATTCCGAGCGCCTGGCCATCCCCCATATCCAACAACTGGCCCCCGCCCTGGACCCGGGCCATGCCCGCCTGATGGCCATCGACCGCGCGGCCGCGCTGATCGGCGCGGTGCAAATGGGCACGGTGGAGCTGCACACCTGGGGCGCTACGGTGGACAAAATCGAAACGCCGGACCTGTTCGTGCTCGACCTGGACCCGGACCCCGCCTTGCCCTGGAAAAGCATGATCGAGGCCGCGCAGTTGACGCTGTCGGTACTGGACGAGCTGGGCCTGCAGGCTTTTGTCAAAACCAGTGGCGGCAAAGGCCTGCACCTGGTGGTGCCATTGGCGCGCAAGGACGGCTGGGACACGGTGAAAGCCTTCGCCAAGGCGATTGCCCAGTTCATGACGCATCAGTTGCCCGAGCGCTTCACCGCCACCTCCGGGCCGAAAAACCGGGTGGGCAAGATCTTTATCGATTACCTGCGCAACGCTCGCGGCGCGAGCACCGTGGCGGCGTATTCGGTGCGTGCACGACCGGGGCTGCCGGTGTCGGTGCCTATCAGCCGGGACGAGTTGGAGACAGTGCGAGGGGCGCAGCAATGGACGGTGGCCAACCTGCACGAACGGCTTGCGGGGCTAAAGGAGGACCCGTGGGCCGGTTATGCCCACCGCCAATCCATCAGCAAAGTGATGTGGAACAAATTGGGGGCCTGAGGCCCCCGTGGTGTACCCCTAGATCACCAGGAAAATGGCTGCCAGTGCGGCGAAGATCGCCCATTTTTCCAGGTAGTAGCGCGTGCGGTTGCGTTTCTTCAGCTCCTTGCCGCGCAGACGAATCTTGTACAGGCGGGTAAACGCACGGTTCAAGCCGCCGGTCTTGTCGCCGTCGTCGTTCGGCGAACCCGCCGCGGCCATGACGTTGCGGCTGAACCAACGGTTGAACGCTGCGGCCCAGCGGTACTTCATCGGCCGCTCGATGTCGCAGAACAAGATGATGCGGTTCTGGTCGGTGGCGTTTTCGGCGTAGTGGATATACGTCTCGTCAAACATCACCGGCTCGCCGTCCCGCCAGAAGTAACTTTCGCCGTCCACATTGATGTAGCAACCCGGATCGTTTGGCGTGTCCAGGCCCAGGTGATAGCGGTAAGAACCGGCATACGGGTCACGATGGCGCACCAGTTTGGAACCCGGTGGCAGCTCGGCAAACATGGCCGCCTTGATCGAACCGATGCTTTGCACCAACTCGGTGGTGCGTGGGCACAGCTTCATGGCCGACGGGTGGCTGTCGCCGTACCACTTCAGGTAAAAGCGTTTCCAGCCAGACTTGAAGAACGAGTTGAAACCCACGTCGTTGTATTGGTCCGAGCGCTTGATCTCGCCGGCACGCATCAGGTTCTGGCCTTCCTGGCGGATCTCCTCCCAGTGCTCCTGCAACGGGCTCAGGTCCGGGAAATCACTGGTGCTCAGGTACGGTCGGCCGGGAAACTTGGAAAACAGGTAAAGAAAGCAGTTCACCGGCGCCAGAAACGTGGAATGGTCACTGAGTTGACGCGTGAGTTTGTGCCGAACCCGGCCACGCAGGTGTACATACGCGATGGAGATGACGTAGAGCGCAACAATGATGAGTTTCAAGGGTATTCGTCACAAGTCAGAGGAGAACAGGCTGCTCCTGCGGGCCACAAGTGGACGGGCAATGGGTGGGCAGCACCTGAAATCACAATTTACAAACAGGCGAGATGACCCGGCAGGTGAGGCGCCGGATCATGGCCGTAGGCAGTTATTTAGCCACAACTTGTAACCAAAGGTTAACTAAGAATTGTGAAAAGCTGTCTTTGGGCTCAGTAGTTAGATGCCCTATCGTGCCACCTTGAGTTGCCCCACCCGGTTCAATCCAGGCCCCGGGCAAACCACGCGCACCTTCAAGCGCAAAGCCTGACCCCCGGCCTGCGATCTTGCGACACCGTTTTCACGGGCCTTTCACTTTCCGGGCTATAAGCTGCAGGCTACCTACTCCAGTGATCCTTGGCCCGCCCTCCTCGCGGGCTTTTTTTTGGTTCTTCACGGATTACCGGGAAAGTCATTCTTGATCTTCAT
>NZ_JBSVWN010000058.1:0-40689 GCF_054071325.1 Pseudomonas sp. SDO5215_S409
ATATATGCACCTCTTACTCATGTTATGCCCGAACACAAAATTTCTGACACCCTCGTTTCTTCTTACATATTTGTCTGCGAGAAAACTTCAAAACGATGCACAGTTCCGCTAATTTTTCTATGTGCTCAATATGAGCGCCCCTGATGGATCTCTATCATCATCGGTATGAACCTCTACAAGGAATAACTGAACGGTGGTATTACCGCACGGATCGTCATGGACAACCCGTTAGCGGTGCCAATACCCGCATGGGCTACCGGGGTTCAAAAGCATGCCGGCAAATGAGAAACGACCGCTACCCATAGGGCATTGGATTGTCCTGTTGCTCGTGGCAGCGATTGCGTTCTGATACTACGCACCGCCAAAGGTCTACGTCCTCAACACGAAAAATACGACCCTACATCACGCCAAGCTGGCCGACGACGGAAATTCACCTCGCCCGTAACGGCAATCTCGATAGCCGCGAAGTCAATGCACGGAGGCTGATCGCTTGAAGCCGTGCGTTGCGGGCTTGGCAAACCTTCAACCTGAACATGAAATTACCCACCCCCCGGGAATATATCGCGCCCACCCCCCGTTACTCATAGGCAATGACCCTTTTCCCACACCTATTCCGTTGGAAGACTCTTCGCCATGACCCATGCCGTCGACACGCTGCTCACCGATATCCAGGCGCTCGCCCCCGAGCTGGCTGCACGTTCTGCCGAGATCGAGGACGGCCGCCGCATTCCGCTGGACCTCATAGAAAAGCTCAAGGCCATCGGTGTCTTTCGTCTGTTCGTGCCCAAGCGTCTGGGCGGCCTGGAGCTGGATTTCCCCTCGGGCATGCGCGTCGTCACAGCCTTGGCCAAGATCGATGCCTCGGTGGGCTGGAGTGCGATGATTTCCACGGCGTCCACGATGATGGCGGCGTTGGTCCAGGAGCCGGTGCTCCAGCGTGTGTACGGCGCGCATCCCAACGCCATCATCGCCGGTGCGGGCAGCCCGGGTGGTATGGCGGAGGAAGCGGAGGGTGGGTATCGCGTCACCGGTCGTTGGCCGTTTGCCAGTGGGTGCCAGCAGGCAGACTGGATGATCGGCTTTTGCCTGGTCACGCGCGACGGCAAGCCGGTGCCCAGCGACAGCGGCTCGATGCTGACGAAGGGCATGCCCAAGATTCGCGGCATTATTTTGCCGGCCACTGAGTGGCAGATCGAAGACACCTGGCACGTGATGGGGCTCAAGGGCACCGGCAGTCATCACATCAGCCTGGCGGATACGTTTGTGCCCGAGGAGAACTGCTTTGATATCGACACCAGCAGTGCGTCCTCGCGGGGCCCGCTCTACAGCGCTCTGCTGGAGCTGATCCCGCTGAGTTTCGGTGCTTTCTTCCTGGGTGTGGCGCAAGGGGCGCTGGAGGATGTGATTACCTTGGCCAACTCGGGGCGCGTGCAGCAGCGGACCATGGTGCCTATGCGTGACTCCGAGCAGTTCCAGGCCGAAATTGGGCGTATCCAAGCAGAGCTGCAGGCCGCCCAGGCCTACCAAACGGTTCAGGTGGATCATCATTGGCAGCAGGCGTTGGCGGGCACACTGCGTTCGGATGCCTTCACGGTTCAAGCGCAGCAGCAGACGGTATGGGTAGCCACCACTTGCTGCGCCATCGTCGACGCGTGCTTCGCGCTGGCGGGCGGCGCCGTGGTGTACGAGCATGCCTCGCTGCAGCGCCGCCTGCGTGACGCACGTACCGGGGCGCAGCATTTCTCGACGCAGCAACGCCATTACGCCACGACCGGCAAATACCTGCTCGACAGCGCCCGGCCTGCCGAGACCGCCTGATGAGCGTGCCCGGGCTGCAATGGCCCGGGCACCGCCTTTTTGCCTGGCGTGTCGCGGGCTTTCATTTCCATGACCGATACGAATGTTCAGGCCCGTGTTAGGGCCGCATCGTGGCTCACCGCGTACGCGTCACCTTCTGCAAATACCTCGGCTGGTCCGGGTTACGCCCTCGCGCCACCGCCAAATGGGCGGCCGCCAGGTAAAACCCCTGGATCATGGTGAACGGTTCCAGAAGCGCGTGGCCGGTGGGCACGCTGGGCAGCAGGTTCGCGCACGGTGTGCCGCTGGGCGCTACGACCAAGACGCGTGCACCGCGTGCGCGCATGTCGTCGGCAAAGGCCAGGGTGCCAGCCTGTTCCGGCCCGGAAGGGGCGAACACCAGCACCGGGTAGCCCGCCTCGATGATTTCCATCGGGCCGTGGCGCACTTCGGCGCTGGAGAACGCCTCGGCCTGGATGCCGGAGGTTTCCTTGAGTTTGAGCGCCGCTTCCTGGGCGATGGGCAGCGCGGCGCCCCGGCCGATGACGATCATCTTGTCGGCGTCGACCAGAACCTTGACGAAGCAGGACCAGTCCGCGTCGGCCGCTGCGTGCATGTGCCCGGGCAATGCCTGCAAGGCCTGGCCCAGGCTGTCGTCGGGGGCCAGGTGGGCGACCAGTTGCGCGCTGGCCATCAGCATCGCCACGTAGCTTTTGGTGGCGGCCACGCTTTGTTCCAACCCGGCGGGCAGCAATACCTCGTAATTGCAGGCTTCGGCCAGAGGGGAGTGGGCGGTATTGACCAGCGCCACCGAGGTCGCGCCGCGTTGTTGCAGGTAACGTACGCTGTCGATCAGGTCCGGGCTTTTGCCCGACTGGGAAAACGCGGCGACCCAGGTTTTGTTCAAGTGCAAGGGCGGCTGTTGCAGGCTCACCAGCGACAGCGGAATCGACAGGCACGGTATGCCCACCACGCTGGTCATCGCATAACCGAAGTAGGCGGCGGCATGGTCCGAGCTGCCGCGTGCCACGCTGATCAGCAACTCCGGGCGTTCGTCGCGCAGGCGTTGGCTGAGGGCGCGCACGGCGCTGTCATCGTCGAGCATGCGTTGCAAAATGGTGGGGATGGACAGGGTTTCGCTCAACATCAACGACATAACGAGGCTCCCGTGGCGTGCAGCAAATGATGGGCGATGGCGCTCAAACCGGCGGCTTCCAGGGCCATGCTCAGGGCGCCCCACAGCGGCGCATCGTGGGTGAAGTGCGCGGCAGCGATGGACGGTGCAAAGGGCACCACGCGGTGGATCAACTGTTCGATCATCGGTGCCAACAGGCTCGCCTGGCGGTAGAGGCCGCCGCCAATAGCGATGCGCTCTACATCCAGCGCGACAGCCAGGTTGGCCACTTGCACGGCGCAGGCGAGGATGCGGTGTTGCAGCGCCTCGCGAACGTGTGCGTCGGTACTGGCAAACAGGTCGGGGGCGGCATGCCCGGCGCCGAGCATTTCTGCGGCCAACTGGCTCAAGGCGTTGCCGGAAAACAGCTCCTCCAGCGGCGCTCCGCCCGCTTCATACGTGCGCCACTGTTGCGGGGCGGCTGGGTCAAGAAACGGCGACAACAGGTAGCCGATCTCCATGGCCGCGCCGTTGTGGCCGCGAATCAACTTGCCATTGGCAATGGCTGCGGCTGAAAGGCCGGTGCCCAGGTTCAGGTAAATCGCGTTGTCGATGCCCGCCAGCGAGCCCCAGCGAACCTCCGCGAGGGCACCGGCTTTGACATCGTTGTCGAGTACCACCAGAGCGTTGCCGAATGCCTTGGCGATCAAACCTTGCAGGTCCAGGCCCTCGAACCCCGGGGTGTTGGGCGCCATCAACAGGCTAGGGCCACGCACTACGCCTGGGAACACCGCGGCCACGCTCAACACTTGGACGTTGTCGTACTCGGCCACGCAATCGCGGGCGGCATCCAGAATGCGCTCCAGCGCTGGCACACCGCACAAGCCGGGCGCGTGAGTGGCCAGAATCCGTGTGCTCATGTGTTGGCGGGCCAGGTTGTAGCACGCCACTTGCGTCTTGGTGCCGCCCACGTCAATCGCCAGCAGCAAGCCTTGCCGGGGCGCCGCAGCGCCCGTTGTCTCGAATGGTTCTTGCATCGCGTTCATCACTTGTTAAAAGGCCACAGCCGCTGTACCCGCGCCCAGAACAGGTAGGCAACGCTGCCCGCCAGCACCCACACCAGCGACCACTGGATAGGGTAGGCGCCCGGCGCGTTGTGGTTGGACGCCAGGTAGATATACACCCAGCCGAGCAGGGCAATGACCGCCGGCACTGGGTACAGCCACATTTTGTAAGGCCGGGCCAGGTGTGGTTTGGTCTTGCGCAGTACCAGCAGCGAGACGATCTGCGCCACCGATTGCACCAGAATCATCACGGTGGTCAGCAATTGGATCAGGGTGTTCAGGTCGGTCAGGCGGCCAATCATGAACCCCACCGAGGTCAGCAGGCCCATGCTCACGATGCCCCATGTGGGGAACTGGTGTTTGGGATGGGTCTTGCTGAACGCGTTGAAAAATACTTTGTCCTTGGCCGCTTCAAACGGCACGCGGGAGCCGCCCAGCAGGCCGGCAAACACCGAGGCCACGGCGGTGATCAGGATCAGCACCGTGACAATCCCGGCGGCCGTATTGCCCCAGGTTTCGCTGAGCACGACGGAGGCCACGGATTTGTAAGCGGCGGACTCGGGGTCGAGCATGCGGTGCCAGTCCACCACGCCCAGCACACCGACTTGCATCACCAGGTAAATGGTGAGGATGCCGACGATCGACAGCACGATGGACTTGGGAATCACCCGGCCCGGCTGTTCGACTTCACCGGCCAGGTAAGCCGAGGTGTTGTAGCCCAGGTAGTCATAGATACCGATGGTCAGGCCACCGGCCATGCCAAACCAGAAGCCGCTGTCGGCCAGGTTGAAGGCGCCTTCGGGAAAGGTGAAGGCCAGGTCGGCATGAAAGTTGGACAGGGCCGCGGCGATCAGCGCCCCAATGCTGACCAGCATGATCACCCACAGCACGATGCTCAGCTTGGCGATGGACTCGATCTTGCGCCACAGCATGGCGATGATCAGCCAGATCACCGCCAGGCCGATGATATTGCCGGCGGTGGTGCTCATGTCTGGCCAGAACCAGGTCAGGTACTGCACAAAGCCGATGATGCCGGTGGACATGATCAGCGGGATAAACAACATGGCCGTCCACACAAACAGGAACGGCAGCAACTTGCCGGTGCGTTTGCCAAAGGCTTCGCGCAGGTAGACGTAAGTGCCGCCCGCTCCCGGCAACGAGGCGCCGAGTTCGGCCCACACCAGCCCGTCGCACAGCGCAAGCAGGGCGCCGAGGATCCAGCCGAGGTAGGCCTGCGGGCCGCCCATGATGACGATCATGGCGGGGATGGTGATGAAGGGGCCTACGCCGCACATCTGGCTCATGTTCAGGGTGATGGCGGGAAACAAGCCGATTTTGCGTTTGATGCCGGGATCGGGTGTCAGCGTGCTCATGGGAAAACGACCTCTTGATAGGGGACAGAAGGGGCAGGGGCAAAGGGACTGCGCGCCACTGAAGGCATCTATCCACCCGTTTTGTTTTTATGGGCGTATTCGGAGATGGCTGTAGGAACAACCGTCCGAGGCGCTAAGAAAAGCACGGGATGGCTATTAATTCAACTTGATTTAATTAATCGACAAAGCCAATGATCTGCCCATGAAAAATCCCAAGCTCCCCCGTGCCGTCACCACGGGCACCAACGCTGAACACGCGCGGTTGCACAACCGCCGGGTCATCCTGGAAGCCATCCGCCAGAGTGGCCGCCTGACGCGGGCCGACCTGACGCGGCTCACCTCGCTCACGGCGCAGACCGTGTCCAATATAGTCACCGAGCTGCAAGAGGAGGGTGTGCTGCGGGTGCACGCGGCGCAAAAGGGCGGGCGTGGGCAGCCGCCGGTGCCGCTGTCGCTGAACCCACAGGGGGGTTATTCCATTGGTTTTCATGTGGAGCAGCACCGCATCATCGCGGTGATGCTCGACCTGCTGGGCGAGACGGTGGCGCAGGTGACGCTCAAGGTCAGTTACCCCACGTTCGAGCAAGCGTTGCCGCTGATCCGGCACCACGTGAACACCTTTCGCCAGCAGCGACCGGGCGGGCGTTTCCTTGGCGTGGGCATCGCCTTGCCCGGACCGTTCAGCGTGGAAGGCATGACGGCGGTGGGGCCCACGGCGATGTCGGGGTGGGACGATGCCGACATCGCGCTGCGCCTGCAACAGGACCTGGGTTTGCCCGTGCTGATCGAAAACGACGCCACCGCCGCCGCCATGGGCGAGCGTTTGTACGGGGTCGCCAGCGGCCTGCAACACTTCGTGCACTTGTTTATCGGCAGCGGCCTGGGCGCCGGGCTGTATCTGGACAACCGCTTGTATTCCGGGCATTGGCACAACGCGGGCGAGATCGGCCACATGACTGTGATTGCGGGCGGCAAAGCCTGTTTCTGCGGCAATCACGGCTGCCTGGAGCGCTATATTTCCATCGCCGCCTTGTTGGAGCACTTGGGGCGGCCCGCCGAGCAGGATCTGGCGAGTTGGGACTGGAGTGAGCAAGCGCTCAGTGACGGCGTCGACACCTGGCTCAATGAAGCCGCTCCCGCGTTGCGCCAAGCCATCAACATCCTGGAGTCGGTGCTCGACCCGCAAACCATCCTGATCAGCGGCTTTCTTCCCGAAGCGATCCTCGCGCGGCTGATCGCCCGGTTGGAGCCCTTGAGCCGCTCGATCAGCAGCCGCCTGGACCGCCAGCACCCGCGGATACAGATGGGCGCCGCCGGGCATGACGCGGTGGCCCTGGGGGCGGCGGCGTTGATGATTTTGGCGGAAATCAGCCCGGACTATGAGGCGTTGCTCAAACCCGAATAACACCCCTGGCCGGTCAGCTTTCCCGCGCCGGGAAAAACAGCTCGAAACACGTCACCCCGGCTTTGCTGCTCACGCTATAGCGCCCGCTGTGCAACTGCATGATGGTGGCCACAATCGACAAGCCCAGGCCGTTGGACTGCGCCGAACGCTCCCGTGATTGGTCCACCCGGTAAAACCGCTCGAACAGGTGCGGCAAGTGTTCGGCCGGGATCGTCGCGCCGTGGTTGCTCACGGTCAGGCTGATGCCCTCGGCGCTGGGCGTGGCAGCGATCAGCAGCTCGGAACCCGGAGCACCGTACTTGATGGCATTGGCGCACAGGTTGGCCAGCGCACGGCGCAGCAACATGGGCTCGGCCCAGATCACCCCGCTGCCTTGCGCGACGATGGTCATGTCAACGTCACCGGCCAGCCCTTCAAAGTAGTCGGCCATGCGTTCGGCTTCGTCGGCGGCGTCCAGTTCCTGGCGTTGGCGCAGGGCACTGGCGGGGTCGGTGCGGGCCAGGAACAGCATGTTGTCGAGCATGCGCGCCAGGCGTTCGAGTTCTTCGACGTTGGAGGCCAGCAGGTGCTGGTAGCTTTCGATGCTGCGGTGTTGCTGCAACGCCACCTGGGTTTCACCCAGCAGGTTGTTGATGGGCGTGCGCAACTCATGGGCCATGTCGGTGGACACTTGGCCCAGTTGTACAAACCCCTTGGCCAGCCGCTCCAGCATGGTGTTGAACGCGTCGATCATCGGCAGCAGTTCTTTGGGCGCGCCCTGGCTGTCGAGGCGCTGGGACAGGTTGCCCATGCCGATGCCATGGGCGTGGTCCGCCAGGCGGCGCAACGGCAACAGCCCGCGGTGCACCAATAAATAACCGGCCAGCGCGAGGACAATCGCAGCAATGCTGGCGAGCACGTACACGCTCAAGCGGTAACTGGCGAGCACGGCGGTGCGCTCGGTCATCAGCCGTCCGGTGGTGACTTGCAGGCTGCCCAGGTCGCCGGAGTCGATGGTGGCGGCCAGGTAGGCAAACGGCACGCCGTTGACGTCGGGCATGTGCCGTACATCGTCAAAGCTGATGTCTTGTTTGCGCGGCACCGGTTTGGCGGACGGCAGGGTGACGTTGCCCGGGTTGACCAGCAGCAGCGGTGCTTGCCCCGGCGCCCCGATGCTCAGTACCGACTCACGGTTGCCCATCATGTTCTGGAACATCTCGGGCTTGGTCTTGATCAGGTCCAGGGTGTTGCTGTCGTTAAGCAGGTTGCGCAACTGATCCACCCGGTAGATCAGCGCCGCATCGTCGCGGTGGATCAACGCGCGCTCAAGCTCGCGGTACAGCGCCACGCCCAAGGTGGCCATCAATGTAAAGGCCAGCAGGGCAAACACCACCGCCAGGCGCAGGGTCAGGGAGTAATGGCGAGGCTTGTTCATGGCTGGGTATCGAAGCGGTAGCCGATGCCGCGCACGCTGTGGATCAGCTTGAGCTGGAACGGGTCATCGATCTTCAGGCGCAGGCGGCGCACCGCTACATCGACCACGTTGGTGTCGCTGTCAAAATTCATGTCCCACACACGCGAGGCGATCATGGAGCGCGAGAGCACCTGGTCCTGGTGGGTGGCGAACAGGTGCAGCAGGGCAAACTCTTTGTTGGTCAGGGTGATGCGTACGCCGGCACGGGTCACGCGGCGCTTGAGCACGTCGATTTGCAGGTCTTCGATTTGCAGCTGTTCCTCTTCGCGGGTCGGCCCGCGGCGGGTCAGGGTGCGCAGGCGCGCAACCAGTTCGGCAAATGAAAACGGTTTGATCAGGTAGTCGTCAGCGCCCAGTTCCAGGCCCTTGATGCGGTCGGCAATGTCATCGCGGGCGGTGAGAAACAGCACCGGTGTATCGGCTTCTTTGCGCAGGCGGCGCAGCACTTCCCAGCCGTCCATCTTGGGCATCATCACGTCCAGCACGATCACGTCGAATGGAGTTTCCAGCGCCTGGTGCAAACCATCCACGCCATCACGGGCGAGGCTAACGGAGTAACCCAGTTCCTGCAGGCCGTTGAGCAGGTAATTGCCCGCCTTGGGTTCGTCTTCCACTACGAGGATGTTCATGGATGGTGCCTTGGTTGCGTGTCGGTCAATGGTAGCGCAAGTGTAGCCCGATCAATTGTCATTGGCGCAGCCGATGCCTTGCACCTGGTAGTCCAGTTGGTGCTCGCGGCCCTGGCTGTCGAGGTAGTCGAGGCGAGCGGGGACAATGCCGCACTGGCCGTAGGTGTCGGTGCTGGACAGCACTTTGGCCACGTCCAGGTGCATGAAGAAGCTGACCTTGTCGTGGATCACCGGTGCGGCGGCCGGGGTGTCGGCAAGGGCGGTGCCAGTGGCGAGGAGGGCGGCAAAACCTAGGATAAACAGTTTCATGGTGGTTCTCTCTTTAAGGGTTGGCTGCCAGGGGCCTGGCAGTGAGTTCACAGTAACCGGGCGACGCCAACAGCCAACCAACAGGACAATGACAAGGTTGTAATGAACGGCTTAAGGCTGACGGCCCGAGGCTTCCAGGATCAGGTCGGTGATTTCCTTGGCGTGGGACACCAGCGACAAGTGGCTCGACGGCACTTCAATGGTGGTCGCGTTCATGCGCTTGGCCAGGAAGCGTTCGAAGTCCGGGTTGATGGTCTGGTCGTTGCTGGACACCGCGTACCAGGACGGTTTGGTGTGCCACGCCGCGTTCACGGTGCGGCCGCTGAACAAGGTCTTGGCGATGGGTTGTTGCACGGCGAACAGCTGCATGGCCTTGGCGTGCGGTACGTCGGCGGCGAAGTACTTGAGGAAGGCGTCCTGGTTCAGCGTCAGGTAGCCATCGTGTTCCACCACCCCTGCACGCACCGGCGTGGTCGGGAATTTGGCCGACAGCGCCACGAAGTCTTCATTGGCGTCCGGCGCACGGGCGGCGACGTACACCAGCGAGCTGACTTTAGGGTTGGCACCCGCGTCGCTCACGATGGTGCCAGCGTAGGAATGGCCGACGAGTACGGTAGGACCGTCCTGTTGATCCAGTACGCGGTTGGTCGCGGCGACGTCATCGGCCACCGAAGTCAGCGGGTTTTGCACGGCGGTGACGTGCAAGCCGGCAGCCTGCAGGCGGGTGATCACTTCGGCCCAGCTGGAGCCGTCGGCCCAGGAACCGTGGACCAGTACAACGTTATTGGCTTTTACCGGCGCAACGGTGGCGGCCATGGCGGAGCCGGTGCCCAGCATCAACAGGCTGGCGGCGATCAGGCAGAGTTTGCTTGCAGGTTTCATGGGGCGTGCTCTTCATTATCAGTAGGAAGTTGTGTCATCCGCAGTGGGAGGCTGACGACTTCACTGTATGAAGCGAGGGTGATTCCAACGCTGACAGCTTAATGACAAGTTTGTAATGCAACGGGCAGCCTTGTGACTGCCCGGGGTAGTGCGCGCCAGGTATCAGACCGAGCGCGACGCTTGCAAACGATCGGCGCCGCCTTCAGCCAGGCCTCGTTCACGCAGACGTTCGGCACCGCCTTCGGCCAGGCCCCGTTCACGCAGGCGTTCGGCGCCACCTTCAGCGACGCGGTCCTGGTTCAGGCGGTCGGCACCGCCCTCAGCTTGCCACTGCACTTGCGCGGCCGGTTGAGCGGCGGCCTGGGCCAGCGACGACACGCCCAGCCCGGCAACGACGGCCAGGCCCAGAAACACAACGGCGTTTTTGGCGAACTTGAACATGGTGGAACTCCTTGCAGGGGGTTGAGTGAGCCCGCCGGTGTGGGCGGGGTAGGCCTAGTTAACCCCCCGGCTGTATCCGCCCTGTGTACGCGAACCGGCCTGTTTGCCGGTTTGCGTATCCGGCGCCTGCGCCTACACAGTCCGATACAAAACCCCGAGCGTTCGTGTGCGGCAAACCCTGCTTTTGCGATTGCTCGCTTTTGAGCGCTGCGGTCGCTGTCGATAATTCCGAGCACTCGCTCAAATGCCTTCTTGGGATAGCCCGCCATGCACGACACCCTCTCTCTGGATGCCCTGACCCAGCCCGGCCTGCACGGCGCCTTTGTACGCGAAGGCTTTGGCGCAATGCCCCGCATTGCGTGCACCGGCGACCGGCTGGCCGGGCTGCGCCTGTCGGCCAAGGACGTGTTCAACCTTGAAGGCCATCGCACCGGCGCCGGCAACCCGTGGTGGTTGCAGCAACAACCCCCGGCCGCTACGAACGCCCTCGTGGTGCAGTTGTTGCTGGAGGCCGGTGCGCACTGGGTGGGTAAAACGGTGACCGACGAGCTGGCGTTCAGCCTGATGGGCATCAATGCCTACTACGGCACGCCGCGTAACCCGGCGGACCCGCAACGCATTCCCGGCGGCTCGTCTTCCGGGGCGGTGGTGTCGGTGGCCGCGGGGCATGCCGACATCGGGCTGGGGTCCGATTGCGGCGGCTCCTGCCGTTTGCCGGCCAGTTTCTGCGGCGTATGGGGCATGCGTCCTACCCATGGACGCATTTCCACCCAGGGTTGTTTTTCCCTGGCCCACAGTTTTGACACGGTCGGCTGGTTTGCGGCGCAGGGGTACGTGTTGGCCTCGGTGTTCAGCCTGCTGGCCAACCAGGCCCTGGCGCCTGTGCCCCCGCCGGTCTTGCAGGTGGTGGACGATGCCGTGGCGCTGGCTGTCCCGGCGGTGCGCGAGGGCATCGAGGCCTTGATTGCGCGGCTCAAACCCCGCTGGCAGGTCCAGCGCCTGCCTGTCGGCACGCTGGCGCTCAACGCCTGGGCCGAGGCTCACCGCGTGTTGCAAGGCGCAGAGATCTGGCAGCAGCACGGTGGGTGGGTCAGCCGCTTTGGTACGTCGATGGCCGACGACGTGCAAGGGCGTTTTCGCGCCTCGGCCCAGGTCACTTCGCACCAGGTCGCGCAGCAACAGCAGGTGCGTATCAGCGCCTCGGCGCACCTGGCCCAATTGCTGGCGGATGACAACAGCGTGTTGATCCTGCCCACCGCCCCCGATGTGGCGCCGCGCCTGGACGCCAGTGCCGACGCCCTGCAACGCAGCCGCCTGGGGGCGCAACAGCTGCTGGCCATTGCCGGGCTGGCGGGGCTGCCGGAAGTCAGCCTGCCGTGGCTCAAGGTGGACGGCGCCCCGGTCGGGCTCTCGGTGATCGGCCCGCGGGGCGCGGATGCACGGGTGCTGGACGCCGCGCAGCGCTTGCACGCGGCCCTTCACGCCCAAGGCTGAACCCTTATTCCAACAACAAAAATCGGAGCCTGATCATGAAAAAACCGTTTTACGCCGTGCTGTATATCCAGGTGCTGCTGGCCATTGCCGTCGGCATCGTGCTGGGCCATTACTCTCCGTCTCTGGCGGTGGACATGAAGCCTTTGGGCGATGCGTTCATCAAGTTGATCAAGATGATCATCGGCCCGGTGATTTTCTGCACCGTGGTCAGCGGTATCGCCGGCATGCAAGACATGAAAAAACTCGGCCGCGTGGCGGGCAAGGCGTTCCTGTATTTCGAGATCGTCTCCACCTTTGCCCTGGTACTGGGGCTGGTGGCGGCGCATGCGTTCAAGCCGGGCGCGGGGTTCAACGTGGACCCGGCGACGCTGGACGTGACCGCCGTGGCCAGTTTCACCCAGGCCGCCAAGTCGCTGTCGACCGTCGACTTTTTGATGCACATCATCCCGGACACGCTGATCTCGGCGTTTTCCCAAGGCGAGATCCTGCAAATCCTGCTGATCGCGATCCTGTTTGGCTCGATCATGGCCACCCTGGGTGACAAGGCCAAAAGCGTCACCGGCCTGATCGACGGGGTGTCGCACATTCTGTTTGGCATCGTCGGCATCATCACCAAGCTGGCGCCCATCGGGGCATTTGGCGCCATGGCGTTTACCGTGGGCAAATACGGCGTTGTTTCGCTGCTGCCCATGCTCAAGCTGATCGGCACTTTCTACCTGACCGCGCTCCTGTTTGTGGTGATTGTGCTGGGGTTGATCGCCCGCTATGTGGGCTTCAACCTGTTCAAGTTCCTGGCCTACATCAAGGAAGAGCTGTTGATCGTGCTGGGCACCAGTTCCGGTGAGCCGGTGTTGCCCCGCATGATCGTCAAGCTCGAACGGCTCGGTTGCTCGCGTTCGGTGGTGGGGTTGGTGATTCCGTCCGGTTACTCCTTCAACCTGGACGGCACCAATATCTACATGACCCTGGGGGTGTTGTTTATCGCGCAGGCCACCCATATCGACCTGAGCTGGGCCGACCAGTTGACGATTTTGGCCGTGGCCATGCTCACCTCCAAAGGTGCCAGCGGCGTGACCGGCGCGGCGTTTGTCACCCTGGCGGCGACGCTCACGGTGTTGCCGACGGTGCCGGTGGCCGGCCTGGTGTTGATCCTGGGCATCAACCGGTTCATGAGCGAATGTGTGGCGCTGACCAACGTGATTGGCAATGGCGTGGCCACGCTGGCGGTGTCGGCCTGGGAAAAGGAACTCGATTACGACCAACTGCACCGCGAACTCAACGGCACACCACGGGCCCCTGAAGCGGCCTGATATGACAGCGCGTGCGGAACAGGCTAGGGTGCCCGGGACGAGTGATTGCGTGCCGGGGCCCAATGTGCATTACGACCTGATCGACTTGAAAGTGTTTCTGGCGGTGGCCGAGGAGGGCAACCTGTCGCGGGGTGCGCGGCGCTGCCACCTGGCGCCTTCGTCGGTGAGCCTGCGGCTCAAGGGCCTGGAAGACGCTCTGGGCACGGCCCTGCTGGTGCGCCAGGCCCGTGGCGTCGCGTTGACCGCGGCCGGGCAGGTCATGCTCGAGCACGTGCGCCGCTGCATCGCCCAGCTTGAGCAAATGCACGTCGACCTTTTGCCCTTCGCCCAGGGCCTGACCAGCCACATCACGTTTTTTGCTAACAACAATGCGATCGGCTCCTGGCTGCCCGAGGACCTGGGGCGGTTTTTTGCCGCCTACCCCAGCGTGCGCATCACGCTTGAGGAGCGTCTGGGGTCGGACATCGTGGTTGCCGTAGCGAACGGGCGGGCCGACATCGGCATCGTGGTGGTGGATGTCGAACCCCCCGAGTTGGAATTTTTGCCCTATTGCCAAGACCATTTCGTATTGCTGGCGCCGCCCGGCAGCCCGTTGGCGGCGCAGGCGGCGGTGACGTTTCGTCAGTGCCTGGACGCGCCTTTTATCAGCCTGCAAAACGGCTCGGCGCTGCACACGTACTTGTCCAACCAGGCGCTGGCCGCGGGCGGGCGCCTGGATGTGCGGGTGCAAGTCTCCAATTACCGGGCGATCATCCGGCTGGTGGCGTCCGGTGCGGGCATTGGCATTGTGCCGCGCTCGGCGCTGGAACCTTCGGACAGCGACAGCCTGGCGGTGCTGGAACTGTCGGAGGCCTGGGCACTGCGCCGGCATCGCATCTGCGTGCGGCGCGGGTCGTTGCAGACCCACTATTTTTTGCGTGAGTTGGTGGCCTTGCTGGGGCAGCGAGCGGCGGGCTAGCCCCCGGTACGGAAGCGCTGCCGGTAATCCCCGGGGTTGATCGACAGGCGCCTGGCAAATGCCCGGCGCAGGGCTTCGCCGCTGTCAAAGCCGCAACGCCGGGCAATGTCCTTGAGGGACAGATCGGTGCCCTCCAGGTGGCGGCGGGCGGCGTCGATACGGGCGTCAGCGAGAAACGCCATGGGCGCAAGGCCCGTGTCCCTGGTGAACAGGCGCGACAGGTTGCGCGGGCTCATGTGAGCCCGCTCGGCGAGGGACGCCAGGCTATGGGGCAGGTGCAGGTGTTGCAGCAGGTAGTCTTGCAGGGCGCTGACCTGGGAGTCGCCGCTCGCCTGCACGTCCAGCAGCGGGCTGAACTGTGACTGGCCCCCCGCCCGGCGCAGGTACACCACCAGGTACTTGGCCACGTCGATGGCGAGTTTCTTGCCAAAGTCCTCTTCGATCATCAGCAGCGCCAAGTCGATGCCCGCCGTGACCCCGGCCGTGGTGTAGAGCGAGCCGTGCTTGATGTAGATCTGGTCCGGCTCGACGCAGGCCAACGGAAAGCTGGCGCTCAGGCGGGCGGCGTCCTGCCAGTGGGTGGTGACGGTCTTGTGGTCGATCAGCCGTGCGGCGCCCAGGGCGAATACCCCGTTGCAGATCGCGGCCAGGCGGCGGGCGCTTTTGTACTGGGCGGCGAGCCACTGGGCCAGCGTGCTGTCGTGGTAGACCTGGAAAATGCCCAGCCCGCCGGGCAGGATCACCGTATCGAAATGCGGGCAGGGATCGAAGATGGTGCGGTCAGGGATCACCGTCATCCCGCTGGACGACGCGAGCGGGCCACGGGTGGTGGCGACGGTGATCATTTCGTATTGGCATTGTCCCTGGCTCAGGATGTTCACCTCGGCAAACGCGTCCTTGGGCCCGGCGATGTCCAGTAGCTGGAAACCGGGGAACAGCACCATGGCCACGGTGATCTTGCGCATCATGAAGTCTCGCTGCACGGGAGAGGCGCAGTGTAACGGTGGATGTTCAATTCGTCGCAGGCCCCAGCTCAAAGGGGGTGACCAGTGCGTGGTCCTCCAGCACGGCCACCAGAGCCTCCAGGAACCGCTCGTAATAATCCCAGGCCGGTTGCTCGGCGCAGGGCTGTTGTTCCCAGCGGGCAATGGCGCGGATCAGGTGTTGGCGAAAGGCCTCCCATTCAAAACAGCCCTGCTTGGACAGTGCCAGCGCCAGGCCGAACACCTCCCGTTGCCAGGGCTGGCTGAACAGCAATCGGCCCTGGGCGCGCGGGGGCGAGTCGGGTTGGCCGAGCATGCTGGCAGCGGCGAATTCTTCAAAGCGGGTAAACATGACGGTGTCCTCAGGCGGGCGGCTGAACCAGCGCCACGCCCATCATGGATTCGGGTGTGACCAGGGCGGCCAGTTGGGTTTCGTCCAGGTGCTCGCAGCCGTGCGGGCGCTCGGGGATCACGAACCAGCGGATTTGCGCGCTGCTGTCCCAGACCTTGACGGGCAGGTGCGCCGGGATCGGCACGCCGAACTCGCGCAGCACCGCGCGCGGCTCGCGCACGCCACGGGCGCGAAATACCGGGTCTTTGTACCAGTAGGGCGGCAACCCGAGGATCGGCCAGGGGTAGCACGAGCAGAGGGTGCAGATCACCAGGTTGTGCACGTGAGGGCCGTTGGCGACGGCGCGCATGTGCTCGCCCTCGGCGCCTGTCATGCCTTGGGCCAGGCCCAACTCGGCGATGGCCTTGGGGGTGTCGTCGAGCAGGCGCTGTTTGAAGGCCGGGTCGACCCACGCCCGTGCGACCAGGCGGGCACCGTTGAGCGGGCCGGCGGTGGTTTCAAAATATTCCAGCACGGTGTTCACCGAATCGCTGCCGATCACGCCCTTGTCGATCAACAGCGACTCCAGGGCGCGGACTTTGGCGGCGCTGGCCGCTTCACGTTGTTGTGCGTGTTTGAACAGGTGGCTCATGGTGCGGTTTCCGTTTGGCGTGTGGGCAGCAAGTAGGCTTCAAACAGGTCGGCGTAGATCTGCGTGTTGCCTTCTTGCGGGGTGTCCCCCCACAGATCGGCGGCGTCGAACGCCACGCGGTACACCGGCATGGGCGCGCCGATGCCGTCTGGGCCGGTGTCGACGAAATAGCTGAATGCGCCGTCATAGACCTCGACCACCACCCCGTGCTGGCTGCGCAGGTAGCCGGGCAGGCGGGTGTGTTGCACCGCGGCGGGGTTGGCGACGCAGACGGTTTGGCCGGGGGTGAAGCGGGGCGTTATCTTGAGCGGGCGCAGCGGCGAGTCGCCGGTCTTGAGGTAGCGTTGCACCTGTGTCTTGAGTGCCGGGTGAGGGCGCTCGGGCAGTGGGGCGTCGGGGTGCTGGCGGTAGTGGTCGGTGCGTTGACCGAGCTCACTGGCGCTGAGGTAACCCTGGTCGACAAAAAAACTGCTGATGCCCATCAACCATTTTTCGTAGTAGCGAAACTTGAAGTATTCAAAGGGCTGCATGCCCTCGGCACCGGTGCGCAGCGAAGCCCAGGTCCAGGGGTGTTTGAAGGCCGTGTCGAGGCCCGCGTCGAGGTGGCTGCTTTGGGCCATCATCACGGTGTGGATGCCAAAGATCCGGCGCTCCCACGGTTCGACGAACACCCGGTGCTCCAGGTCCACGGGCCCCAGGTTTTGCAGGCCACCAATGTAGTGTTGGAGTTTCATGGCCAGGCTCCTCAGGCGATGCAGGCCATAAAGCCGTCACGTAGCTGGGCGGTGTCCAGGTCGCGGCCGATGAAGACGAACCGGTTGAGCCGTTCTTCGTGCGCCTGCCATGCCTGGCCGGGCACAGACTCGAGCAGCATGTGCACGCTGTGAAAGTGAAACCTTCGGGCCTCGCCTGCGATGTTCAGCAGGCCTTTCATGCGCATCAACTGCGTGCCTTGGTCTTGCACCAGCCGGTTGACCCAGGCGGTAAACCGCGTGGGGTCAAGCGTGCCGGGGGCCACCACGGAGCAGGAGTTGATGCGGCTGTCGTGTTCGTGGTCATGGGCGCCTTCGTCGAGCAGGTCCGGTTCGATGGCCAGCAGGTTGGGCAGGGAAAAGCGTCGGGAATCGAGCAGATCGGCCGGTGACACCTGTGAGCGTGTGGCGTGGAGCACCACGGCGGTCTGGTTGATCTGGCGGATCAGCGCGTGCAGCGGGGCGAGGTGGCGGGCGTCCACCTGGTCCAGTTTGTTGAGCAACAGGGTGTCGGCGAAGGCCACCTGTTCGCGGGCGATGTCGTCTTCCCGTTGGGCGGCAAGGTGTTTGGCGTCGATCACCGTCACCATCGAGTCCAGCACGACCCGGGCGCGCAATTGCGGGTCGGCGAGGAAGGTTTGCAGGACCGGGGCGGGGTCGGCCAGGCCGGAGGTTTCGATGATCAGCCGGTCCAGCGGCGGGCCCGGACGCTGCAGCAGCGTTTGCACGCCCACCACCAGGTCGGCGCGCACGGTGCAGCAGACACAACCGTTGTTAATCTCGATCAACGCCTGGTCATCGGCGACGATCAGTTGGCCGTCAATGCCGACTTCACCGTATTCGTTGACCACGATGCCGATCTGTTGCCCCGGGGTGTGTGCCAGCAGGTGGTTGACCAGGGTGGTTTTGCCGGCGCCCAGAAAACCTGAGATGACCGTGACGGGGATTTTTTGTTGGGGCATGGCGGCACTCTTCGCACAAAAATTGACGGGGTGCGTAAGACAAGCCAGATGCGCTCCAGCCTGCAGTGGGTGTCTGGCAGGAGGGAGCATATGGCCAGCGCTGCGGGTGCATTTGGCCGCCCGAGGTTTTTTCAACCGCAATGGACATTCGGGCGGCATGCGCGGTTGCACGTTCTTGGCACCTCGGGCGCTGGCGTTGCATCGTTTACAAGCAGCGGAGTGATCCGTAGATTGCATCGAGCCAATCATTCGTCAGGGCCCAACACCGGGTGACGAACGCCAGAGAGAGCCGAGCAGTGTCCATCCACGATTCAGGTGTATTTGCCAACCGTTACCGCGCGTTCCTGTTTGATATGGACGGCACGCTTCTCAACTCCATCGCCGCCGCCGAGCGCGTGTGGAGCACGTGGGCCGAACGACACGGCCTGGACGTGCCGGCCTTTTTGAAGACGATTCATGGCGCACGGGCCATCGACACCATTACCCGGCAGGCACTGCCCGGTGTCGATCCGCAGGCCGAGGCGCAGTGGATTACCGAGGCAGAAATCGAGGACGTGGAGGGCGTGGTGGCCATTTCTGGTGCGGCGGCGTTTCTCAATGCCTTGCCTGCAGCGCAATGGGCGCTGGTGACCAGCGCGCCCAAGGCCTTGGCGCTGCGCCGCCTGCACGCGGCCGGTATCCGCCCGCCGGCGGTGTGGGTCACGGCCGAAGACGTTGCCATCGGCAAGCCGGACCCGGCCTGCTACGTGCTGGGCGCAGAACGCCTGGGGGTGGCGGTGCAGGAGTGTCTGGTGTTTGAGGACGCCCCGGTGGGTATTCGTGCCGGTGAAGCGGCGGGCGCCGATGTGCTGGTGGTGACGGCAACCCATCTCACGCCGATGCAGACGGCACATCCGACGATTGCCGGGTACGAAGGTTTGCAGGTGCTGTGTGACGATGAGGGGTGGTTGTCGCTGCGTCGGTGAGGTTTTATAGGCTCAAGGGCGGCCACTGTCGGCCAGTGGGTGCAGCCGGTTGCTCTTGATGCCCTGGCGCGAAAGCACCATTTCTTTGAGGATCTCGCTGGCCAACCGGCCGATCGCTTCAGCGCCCCGGTAATGTGCCCGCACAATTCCGGTCACGGCGAAATGGTCGGCTTCGGGGCCGCTGAGGATCGCCGACAAGGTGCCGTCGGCATGCAGGGTGCACACGATCGTGTAGCTGGGCAGGCGGGCGGCCAGGGCCGTTTCGATTTCGGTTTTGCTCAGAGTGTCCATCGACGGCATAACCTTTTACAAAGCGTGCATGCCCCAAGCATAGGGGGTGTCGTCAGGCTGTAAATAGCGGCTATCTGATAGCAGGCGTTAGCACCCGCCTCACGCTTTTTGGCGGTGGTGGCTCAAGGCGCGGCGGCAGAGTTTTCGATGAATGGCCGCCTGGATCGGCTTGAGGCAAAAAATAAACAGATACCCGACCAGAAACAGCGCCAGGTCCAGCTTCGAGCGATTTTGCAGGGGGGCGGCGCCTTCGACTTCAAACTTGATGCCCCATTCCAGCAGGATAAAGACCGCCCCGATGAGCAGGGCGATCACCCACGACCTGGACAAATAAGGCTGCTTGCCGATTGGCCTCATCACGGGCTCCCGAGGGCGCTGGAAATTGTCGAGTGTTTGTACGCAGTTTCGTCCATCGATTTAGCGACAAGTTCCCGTGTGATGTAAGAGATTTCATGCGCAAAAACGCCTTGAGTCCCATGCGGCGCGCGTCCGATGTTGACTCACGGGGTTCTTTTGAGGGGGATTGCCGCGAGCGGCAGGGCACGCGGTGTGGGGCTGGGTTGCCGATGGCGCGCACAGGCCTGGAGGGTTTTCGCCAGCCGTTACAGTAAACGAAAGGGCTGGCTACTGAGGCGCTTCAAGGTGTCTGGTTTTTATCCGGAGCAGTCAGGCCGGCCTGGATGCGCTGGTAAATCTCCTCGCGATGCACGGCAACATCCTTGGGGGCGTTGATGCCGATTCTTACTTGCTGGCCGCTAACGCCCAGAATGGTGATCGTGATGTCGTCACCGATGTTTATGCTTTCACCGACTTTGCGGGTGAGTATCAGCATGGACTTCTCCTTGATTACTTTTAAGGACATTCAGGCAGGGCAGATGTCGGATGTGCGTAGCTTACTGCGAAGCGCTTCCCTGTGGCTGCCTCTTTTAGGACGCTTGGAGGCAACATTAATTCCCGTGGCGCCATCATACAGGTCTGCGATACATCATTCGCATTGTTTAAGCCAACGTTTATGACGGCCAGAATAGACAGTGAATGATAAAGTTGCCTCTTTGATCGTTAAAGGAGCAGGGCAGTGCGTAAAGTAGCGATGGCAATTGCGGTACTGGTATTGGCAGGTTGTGGCGAAGGCAAGCCTGCCGATCCCCCCAAGGCCCCGCCCGCCGTCGCCCAGGCAGACGTTCAGCCCACTTCCCAGGCGGGCGCGATTGCGCCTCAGGAATGGGATGTATGGGTGGGACCACCCGATCACAAGTTACAGGCGATGACTGATTTGACCGCCTGGCTACTTGAACACGGGTTCAGTTTCTACCTGGCCAAAGAGGACGGCAAAGATCAGGTCTTGCTGGGACCTTTCAGCACTAAGCAAGAGGCTGAAGCCAAGCAGGTACTGTTGACGGAAAAACTGGCCAGGGCCAAAAAGAACGACACGGTGTCGCAGGTGATCGAACACAAAGCGGCGCAGTAATGCCGGGCCGGGCGGGAGGCATTTCTCCCGCCCGTAATGTTCACCCGCAGGCTTTCAAGTTGACCGGTCCGACAAACGCGTTGCCGTGTCCCATCACACACGCCACGGTCTGGTTACGCTGGCGTTCCCAGGGTTGTACTGGGTAAGTCTTGTTCCAGGCTTCGTGCAACTGGCGGTCCTGTTTCGACAGGCGCAAGCCGTACTGCTGGCTCATGTAGAAGTAAGTCCGCGCGATCATGCCGCGAATGGAGGGGCGGGGCATCACCTTCTTCGCCTTGAAATCCACCTGGGTCAGGCAGGAGCCGTACTGCCCGCGTTGCACCGGCAGCCAGCCAAAACTGAAGTTATTACGATCGCCATTGACCTCGCCGATGCTCGGCACCAGGTTGTGCAGGTCGGCTTCTGCGCGCTTGTAGACGTCGTCATGACGCGTGCAGTTCTTGCGCCCACCCTGCTGCCAGCATTGGCGCTGATGGCCGATCTGCCAGGCGGGAACGATGTGCTCCCATTCAATGCGTGCCGCGCGGTTGGCGTTTTTGCGAGGAATGTAGCCACAGGCCTTGAGGTTCACCCGGTTGCCGGAGTATTTGCAGCCGCAATAAAACTCGGTGGATTGAGGTTCATACAGTTTCCAGGCGATTTTTTTGGCTTCACTGAAGGTCTTGGGGGCTTGGGCATGAGCGGTGACGGCAAAAAACAGGCAAAACACGCTGATAAAACGAACACCCATTGACTCAATCTTCCTTCGGCACAACCCAGAAAATCTGCACGCCGCCGTCATCGCGATGGGCGACGGTGACGTTGTCGTTTTCTGCAATCTCTTCAAGCAAGCGCTCCCATTCATCCACGGGTTCGTCCGGCAAGCGGAAGATCAGCGCGGCCTTGCTGCTTTGTGCCGTGGTCGAATTGATGATTTTTTGTACGCGAAGGGCCAGGCGTGCGTAGGCATCAGGTGCTGCAACTGCTACGGAGGAGGACGTTGCCACGGGAATTTCCTTAGTTTGCTGTGCGTGCATACAGTATTTAACTGTAGGCGATTTCGCAACTACTCAAAACTCAAGAGCGTTTTCTGACGGTGATCTGACGCAGGAATACGGGTTTCGGTTTTTTGTGAGGAGGCGAAAGGCGGGAAGGGCCTGACTACGTCAGGTCAGGCCCGGGGCACTCAGTATTCCCAGAAGATCCGTTGCAGTTCCTTGCTGTCCTGGGTCTTGGTCAGGGCTACCATGGCCAGGATGCGGGCTTTTTGCGGGTTCAGGTCGTGGGCGACCACCCAATCGTACTTGTCGTCAGGCTGTTCGGCGTTGCGCAGAACGAAACCGCCGGCGTTGACGTGGGAAGAACGAATGATCTGCACACCTTGTTTGCGCAGTTCCTGCAGCGCCGGTACGACCTTGGAGGACACCGAACCGTTGCCAGTGCCCGCGTGGATGATGGCTTTGGCGCCAGCCTGGGCCAGGGCCTTGTAGGCGGTGTCGCTGACATTGCCATAGCCGTAGGCGATTTCTACGTCAGGCAGGCTCTTGATGGACTTGATGTCAAATTCCGAGCCCGAGGTGTGGCGCTTGGCAGGCAGGCGGAACCAGTAGGATTTGCCTTCCACCACCATGCCCAGCGGGCCCCATGGGCTCTTGAAGGCTTCGGTCTTGATATTGACCATTTTGCTCACATCGCGCCCCGACTGGATCTCGTCGTTCATGGTCACCAGCACACCCTTGCCGCGCGCGTCTTTGCTACCGGCCACGGCCACGGCGTTGTACAGGTTGAGCATGCCGTCAGCCGACATGGCGGTGCCTGGGCGCATGGAACCGACCACCACGATGGGCTTGTCGGTCTTTTCCACCAGGTTGAGGAAATAGGCAGTTTCTTCGAGGGTGTCGGTCCCGTGGGTAATCACGATGCCATCCACATCCTTGCTGTCGGCCAGTTCGGCGACGCGACGGCCCAGCTGCAGCAGGTTTTCGTTGGTGATGCTCTCAGACGCAATTTGCATCACTTGCTCGCCGCGAACGTTGGCCACTTGGCTAAGCTCAGGAACGCCGGCGATCAGTTTGTCGATGCCGACCTTGGCGGCTTGGTAGGTCGCGCTGTTGGCGGCACTGGCGCCGGCGCCAGCAATGGTGCCGCCGGTCGCAAGAATGACCACGTTGGCCAGTTTTTGTTGGGTTTCAGCTTCTTTCGCGTGAGCGGCAAGCGGGGACAGCAGCAGAAGGGCGAGGGCACCCGGGACAAAAGTCTTCAATGCAGATTTCATTATTCTTCTCTCTGGTTTTTGATGAGTGCTGATGCAGGTTCATCTAGAAACACCCGGACGCTTCTGAACGCCACGAGGCAAGGAGTAAGAGCAGGATTTGTACCAGCGCCATTGTGGTTTTAGGTTTGGTTCAACTTATTGATCTGTATCTATTTTTTATTATGTTTCAGGCGCTTTTTTGCAACCTTCGTCCGGCTTTCCGAACAATCGGCAAGAGCGTGTTCGGTTGTCCGAAAAGGCGTACGGAAAAGGCTTTGGATAAAGCCAGAGGTATAAACATCGACCTGTCGTTTTGTAGCGTCTTCAGGTCGGGCGAGGGTTCACCGGGGTTACGTAGGAAAAAGCGATATGAGGCGTCGGCAAAAGCCAATTTCTAACGTTGACAAATCCCTACAACGTTCTCATAGTTTGTTTAACGCAAACGTTTGCGAGATGTTTCGCGCAGCGCCCCCCCGGGGTGTCGTGAACGCTCGTATCAGCCCCCCGGGTGGGAGGGCTGCCGAAGTGTTTTTTCGGTGCAAGCGTTGCCCACAATAATCATAAGATCGGAGTGAACCCATGAAGCTGCCATTCGCTGGACGTCTTCTTGCTGTTGCTGTGCTTGCTGCCGCATCCGCTGCCCTGCCTCTCTCCTCTGCATTTGCCGCCGAAACCGCCGCCAAACCCAAGGTCGGCCTGGTCATGAAATCCCTTGCCAACGAATTCTTCGTCACCATGCAAGACGGTGCCAAGGATTACCAGAAGGCCCACGCCGCCGATTTCGACATGATCACCAACGGGATCAAGAACGAAACCGACACCGCCGCCCAGATCGATATCGTCAACCAGATGATCCTGTCCAAGGTGGATGCACTGGTGATCGCCCCGGCCGACTCCAAGGCACTGGTCACCGTGCTAAAAAAAGCCTCCGACGCGGGTATCAAGGTCGTCAACATCGACAACCGTCTGGACCCGGACGTGTTGAAAAGCAAGAACCTCGACATTCCCTTCGTAGGCCCCGACAACCGCAAGGGCGCTAAGCTGGTGGGTGATTACCTCGCCAAGCAACTGGCCGCTGGCGACAAGGTTGCCATCATCGAAGGCGTACCGACCACGACCAACGCCCAGCAACGTACCGCGGGCTTCAAGGATGCCATGGACGCGGCGGGCATGAAGATTGTGTCCACTCAGTCTGGTAACTGGGAAATCGACCAGGGCAACAAAGTGGCCTCGGCCATGCTCAGCGAATACCCGGACTTGAAAGCCCTGCTGGCAGGTAACGACAACATGGCGCTGGGCGCCGTGTCTGCTGTGCGTGCCGCGGGCAAGGCGGGCAAGGTCCAGGTGGTGGGCTACGACAACATCGAAGCCATCAAGCCGATGCTGCAAGACGGTCGCGTGCTGGCCACCGCCGACCAGGCCGCCGCCCAGCAAGCCGTGTTCGGTATCCAGAACGCGCTGAAACTGGTCAAGGGTGAGAAGGTCGATGCCGTCAATGGCGTGATCGAAACGCCGGTCGAGCTCGTTCTCAAGAAGTAATCCCCGCAGCAACACGCAGCGCCCGCTCATCCCGAGCGGGCGCCTGGAGACGTTCACTATGTCATCTTGCGCACCGAACGCTGTCCTCACGGTCAGCGGTATCGGCAAGACCTATGCCCAGCCGGTTCTGTCCGACATCACCCTGACGCTCAATCGCGGGGAAGTGTTGGCGTTGACCGGTGAGAATGGCGCAGGGAAAAGCACGCTGTCCAAAATTATTGGCGGCCTGGTCACCCCGACCGACGGCCAGATGCAATTCAATGGCCAGCCTTACACCCCGGTCAGCCGGACCCAAGCTGAAGAGCTGGGCATTCGCATGGTCATGCAGGAGCTCAACCTGCTGCCGACCCTGACGGTGGCCGAAAACCTGTTTCTCGATAACCTGCCCAGCCACGGTGGCTGGATCAGCCGCAAGCAACTGCGCAAAGCCGCTATCGAAGCCATGGCCCAAGTCGGCCTGGATGCGATCGACCCGGACACCCTGGTAGGGACGCTGGGTATCGGTCACCAGCAAATGGTCGAGATTGCCCGCAACCTGATCGGCGACTGTCACGTGCTGATCCTCGACGAACCCACGGCCATGCTGACCGCCCGTGAAGTCGAGATGCTGTTTGAACAAATCACCCGCCTGCAGGCCCGGGGCGTGGCGATCATTTACATCTCTCACCGGCTGGAAGAGCTGGCCCGGGTGGCGCAACGCATTGCCGTGTTGCGTGACGGCAAGCTGGTCTGCGTCGAGCCGATGGCCAACTACAACAGCGAGCAACTGGTCACGTTGATGGTGGGGCGCGAACTGGGCGAGCAGATCGACCTGGGGCCGCGCACCATTGGTGCGCCGGCGCTGACGGTCAAAGGCCTGACGCGTTCGGACAAGGTTCGTGATGTGTCTTTTGAAGTGCGTGCCGGTGAAATCTACGGGATTTCCGGCCTGATCGGCGCAGGCCGTACCGAGCTGCTGCGGCTGATCTTCGGTGCCGACACGGCCGACAGCGGCACCGTGGCGTTGGGCTCGCCCGCCCAGGTCGTCAGTATTCGTTCCCCGGTCGACGCGGTAGGCCACGGCATCGCCCTGATCACCGAAGACCGCAAGGGGGAGGGGCTGCTGCTCACCCAATCCATCAGCGCCAATATTGCGCTGGGCAATATGCCGAAGATTTCCAGTGCCGGTCTGGTTAACGGCGGTGATGAAACCGCGTTGGCCAAGCGTCAGGTCGACGCCATGCGCATTCGCAGTTCCAGTACGGCGCAGTTGGTGTCCGAGCTGTCGGGCGGCAACCAGCAGAAGGTGGTGATTGGCCGCTGGCTGGAGCGTGACTGTTCGGTGATGTTGTTCGATGAGCCGACCCGAGGCATCGACGTCGGCGCCAAGTTTGATATTTACGCCCTGCTTGGCGACCTGACCCGCCAGGGCAAGGCGCTGGTGGTGGTGTCCAGCGACCTGCGCGAGCTGATGCTGATCTGTGACCGGATCGGCGTGCTGTCCGCCGGGCGTCTGATCGAGACATTCGAGCGCGACAGCTGGACCCAGGACGAATTGCTCGCTGCCGCTTTTGCCGGTTACCAGAAACGTGATGCGCTGCTCAACGACGCAGCGCCCAGGACTGCCCCATGAAAACTGCTTCCACTCCCGCAAAACGCGGCGGCTCCCTCGCCGGCCTTGGCACTTATCTGGGCCTGGCCGGTGCCTTGCTGGCGATGATTGCGCTGTTCTCGTTCCTGAGCGACCACTTCCTGTCTTATGACACGTTCAGCACCCTGGCCAACCAGATCCCGGACCTGATGGTACTGGCGGTCGGCATGACCTTTGTCTTGATCATCGGCGGTATCGACCTGTCGGTGGGTTCGGTGCTGGCCCTGGCCGCTTCTGCGGTCAGCGTGGCGATTCTGGGCTGGGGCTGGGGCGTGTTGCCTGCCGCGGTACTGGGCATGGGCTGCGCCGCATTGGCCGGTACTATTACCGGTTCCATCACCGTGGCCTGGCGCATTCCTTCATTTATCGTGTCGCTGGGTGTGCTGGAAATGGCCCGTGGCGTTGCGTACCAAATGACCGGCTCGCGCACGGCCTACATCGGTGACTCATTCGCCTGGCTGTCCAACCCGGTTGCCTTCGGGATTTCGCCCTCGTTCATCATCGCTTTCCTGGTGATTGTGGCCGCTCAACTGGTGTTGACCCGTACGGTGTTCGGTCGTTACCTGATCGGCATTGGCACCAACGAAGAGGCCGTGCGTCTGGCGGGGATCAATCCAAAGCCCTACAAGATTTTGGTATTCAGCCTGATGGGCTTGTTGGCGGGCCTGGCGGCGCTGTTTCAGATTTCCCGCCTGGAAGCGGCGGACCCGAACGCCGGTACAGGCCTTGAACTGCAAGTGATCGCGGCGGTGGTGATCGGCGGGACTAGCCTGATGGGTGGTCGTGGTTCGGTCATCAGCACCTTTTTTGGTGTGCTGATTATCTCGGTACTGGCCGCAGGCCTTGCGCAGATCGGTGCGACCGAGCCGACCAAACGCATCATTACCGGTGCCGTCATCGTGATCGCTGTGATACTGGACACGTACCGCAGCCAGCGCGCCAGTCGGCGAGGCTGAGCCATGGCGACGATCAAGGATGTGGCAGCGCTTGCGGGGATTTCCTACACCACGGTGTCCCATGTGGTGAACAAGACGCGCCCGGTCAGTGAGCCTGTACGAATCAAGGTCGAAGCGGCTATCAAGCAACTCGACTATGTGCCCAGTGCGGTTGCGCGGTCCTTGAAGGCCAAGACCACCGCTACGATCGGTTTGTTGGTGCCTAACAGCCTCAACCCGTATTTTGCGGAGCTGGCCCGCGGCATCGAAGATTACTGCGAGCGCAACGGGTACTGCGTGATCTTGTGCAACTCTGATGACAACGCCGAAAAGCAGCGCAACTATTTAAGGGTGCTGTTAGAGAAGCGCATCGATGGCCTGATCGTGACCTCGGTGGGCGGTGATGACAGCGGCCTGGCCACCGGCCTGAAAGTGGTACGCACGCCCATGGTCATCGTCGACCGTGCCTTGGACGGCATTGATGTCGACCTGGTGCGTATCGATCATGAACAAGGTGCTTACCTCGCGACCCGGCATCTGCTGGACCAAGGGCACCGCGACATCGCCTGTATCGGTGGCCCCGGTCATACCCGCGTGGCGCAAACGCGGATGGCCGGTTTTTATCGCGCCATGGAGGAAGCCGGGTTGCACGTGCCGCCTGGCCGCGTGCTGGAAAGCGACTTCACCAGCACCGGTGGTTACGCCGCCGCGGCGCAACTGCTTGCGGATAATCCGCCTGCTGCCATTTTTGCCGGTAACGACATGATTGGTTTCGGCGTATTGCGAGCGGCGGCCGAGCGCAATATCCGCGTGCCCGCTGAACTGTCGGTGATTGGTTTTGACGATATTCAAATGAGTCGTTATGTGTACCCGGCGCTGACCACGGTGGGCCAGTCGATCGTGCAGTTGGGTGAGATGGCGGCCGAACTGTTACTGCGAAGAATCGCGTCACCCCAACTGCCGGTCGAGCAGCGCATTGTGACGCCGAGCATCGTGCTGCGTGAGTCGACAGCGCCCTTGGCGGGTGCGGTCGCCCATACCGCTGAACCGAATTGATGAGTACTGATGTATGCCAGCAAAAGTAGTGGTAGTAGGCAGCCTGAACATGGACCTGGTCACCCGGGCCAGCCGTTTGCCGCGTGCCGGTGAAACCCTGATCGGCCAATCGTTCTCCACCGTGCCGGGCGGCAAGGGTGCCAATCAGGCGGTGGCTTCGGCGCGCTTGGGCGCGCAGGTTGCGATGGTGGGGTGCGTGGGAACAGACGCCTATGGCGCGCAACTTCGCGACGCCCTGGTAGAGGAAGGGATCGATTGCCAGGCCGTCAGTCGTGTTGACGGCTCCAGCGGTGTTGCGCTGATCGTGGTGGATGACAGCAGCCAGAATGCGATTGTGATCGTCGCGGGCGGCAACGGCGAATTGACGCCGCAGCGTCTACAAGCCTTTGACGCCGTGCTGCAAGAGGCCGATGTGGTGGTTTGCCAGCTTGAAGTGCCGATGGAAACGGTGGCCTATGCGCTCAAGCGCGGTCGTGAACTGGGCAAGACCGTGATTCTCAACCCGGCGCCGGCCAGCAGCCCGCTTCCGCAGGCGTGGTATGCGTTTATCGATTACCTGATTCCCAATGAAAGCGAGGCCACTGCGTTGAGCGGGGTGGTGGTGGATTCGCTGGACACCGCAAAGGTCGCAGCGACCCGCCTGATAGCGGCGGGTGCGGGCAAAGTCATTATTACCTTGGGCTCCCAAGGGGCGTTGTTTGCCGATGGTCAGGGTTTTGAGCACCTGCCAGCGCCGAAGGTCAAGGCCGTGGACACGACGGCCGCCGGTGATACGTTTGTCGGCGGTTTTGCAGCCGCATTGGCGGGCGGCAAACGTGAAGCCGAGGCCATTCGTTTTGGTCAGGCGGCCGCCGCGCTGTCGGTGACCCGCGCCGGTGCGCAACCTTCTATTCCCACGCTGCATGACGTCCAGGATTTTGTATCCAAATGAAAAAGACCCCACTGCTCAACATCGCCCTGTCACGCGTGATCGCTTCGTTGGGGCACGGCGATATTCTGGTCATTGGCGATGCGGGACTGCCGGTGCCGCCAGGCGTCGAGATGATCGACCTGGCGCTGACGAAAGGCATTCCCGACTTCATCAGCACCCTGCGCGTGGTGCTCAGCGAAATGCAGGTAGAAAGCCATGTGCTGGCCGAAGAAATCCTGCTCAAGCAACCACCGGCGCTGGTCGATCTTGCGGCGCTGACCGAACAATCGGCGCTGGGTGAGCGCCAGCTGGTCAGCCACGAGGCGTTCAAGCAACTGAGCCGCAAGGCGCGCGCGGTCGTGCGTACTGGTGAATGCCAGCCCTATTGCAATATCGCGCTGGTTTCTGGCGTGACTTTTTAGGTTTCTCCCCCCCATGACAAGGAGTGTTTCATGCAACGTGGCAACCCAACCCTGCGAAATCTGTTTCGGAGCGTGCTGCTGATGTCTGCGCTGACCACGGTCGGCGCCCAGGCGGCGGACAAAATCGACCTGATCATCGACACCGACCCGGGTGCCGATGATGTGGTGGCTTTATTGTTCGCCCAGGCTTCACCTCAGGAACTGAATATCCTTGCGCTGACCACTGTGGCCGGCAACGTGCGCCTGGACAAAACCTCACGTAATGCCCGCCTGGCCCGCGAGTGGGCGGGGCGCGAAGACATCCCGGTGTATGCCGGCGCGCCCAAGCCGCTGCTGCGCACGCCGATCTACGCCGAGAACATCCATGGCAAGGAGGGTATTTCGGGCGTCACCGTGCATGAGCCGAAAAAAGGCCTGGCTGAAGGCAATGCGGTTGATTACCTGATCAAGACGCTGACGGCCGCCAAGCCGCACAGCATCACCCTCGCCATGCTCGGCCCGCAGACCAACCTGGCGTTGGCACTGACCCAGGCGCCAGAGATCACGCAAGGCATCAAGGAAGTCGTGGTCATGGGCGGGGCGCACTTCAACGGCGGTAACATCACGCCGGTCGCTGAGTTCAACCTGTTCGCCGACCCGGCCGCCGCTGAGATCGTGCTCAAAAGTGGCGTGAAACTGACGTACCTGCCGCTGGACGTGACTCACAAGATCCTCACCAGCGAGGCTCGCCTGAAGAAAATCGCCGACTTGAACAATAATGCAAGCAAGGTGGTCAGCAATATTCTCAACGAATATGTCAAAGGCGACATGGAGCACTACGGCATTTCCGGCGGCCCGGTGCACGATGCCACGGTGATCGCGTATCTGCTCAACCCTCAGCTGTTCACCGGGCGTGAGGTCAACATGGTGATCGACAGCCGTGAAGGCCCGACGTTTGGCCAGACCATCGTGGACTGGTATGACGGCCTCAAGCAGCCAAAAAATGTGTTCTGGGTGGAAAACGGCAACGCCCAGGGCTTCTTTGACCTGCTGACCGAGCGTCTTGCGCGGTTGAAGTAAGTGCTGCTTTGCGGTCGGCGTTCGTCGACCGCTTCTTGATGGGCCCACGTTTTCCTGCCGGTGCTTTCTTTGGACGGCTGCTTAGGCGCAGGCGTGGGCCTGTGCGACACTGTCGGCCTGTTTAATTGCCAGGGCAAAGCGCGTGCAGATCGATTTGAACAACCCCGAAAACCTGACGCTGGACGCTGTGCGCCAATTGCTCGCGAGCGCCAGTGATGACGAGCACACCCAGTTGCGTGTAACCCGGGCGGGTATCGCTTATCTTTCATCGGGAACGGCGGTGGGCGGTGTGGACATCGGCGGGCTGCTGTTTCGCCTGGAAACCTGGGCAAAGGGTTCCGGCTACGTCGGGCTTGTTGCCGCCAGCGATGAGGTGTGGGTCATGCAGATTTTTAATGCGCTGAAACAAAACTGGCCGAAACCGGTGTCGGATTACATCGACATCTACTGACGATATTCATATCTGGTGACGATTGATTCGTCGGGGGAGGGGGCCGAGTCAGGCAGACTGCCTTGCGGCCAATTGTGACAATTCTGAAACCATTCCACTAAACGATGGTCGCACGATCTCTGTTCATATTTATCAAAGGAGGCTCCATGCCTTGGAAGCTTGCGTCATTGGGTTCTTTGTTGGCTGCACTGATGTTGGCGGGTTGCAGCACCCCGGGTAGTTCGCAGCCTGCCAAAGACGCCGCGGTGGCCGATGCGGTTCACACGCGCTGTGAGGCTAAGGCTGCCGAGTTCGCCATCGGCCAGAAAGCTTCGGCGCAGTTGCTGGAGCAGGCCCGTACCCGCGCCGGTGCGCAAAACGCACGGATCCTCACCCCTGACGACATGGTGACACTGGAATATCGCTCCGATCGCCTGAACCTCAACACCGATGACAACCTGGTGATCAATCGGGTCAATTGCGGCTGATCGTTCCCGCCTTTTGTGACGCCCATAAAAAACCCCGTCACATGGACGGGGTTTTTTAGCTCAGCGGAGAATTACTCGCCGCGAACCTGTGCAGCTTGCATACCCTTTTGGCCTTTCTCAGCCACGAAGGATACGGTTTGGCCTTCTTTCAGGCTTTTGAAACCGTCGCTTTCGATAGCTTTGAAGTGTACGAACAGGTCGTCACCGCCACCTTGAGGAGTGATGAAGCCGAAGCCTTTTTCATCGTTGAACCATTTAACGGTGCCGGTTTGGCGATTAGACATGGTGTATCTCCAAGAAACATATATTTTCAGTAGTGCTGTGTTGCTCAGGCCAACTGGGCACACCGAGCTATCATAGTCGAAATGTTCGACTTGGGAGCCCCCCCAAGGCACTGTTTGCTAATCAATCGCGTTGTGTTTCGCTGCCAAGGTGGCTGAAAGCCCCGTTCTACGGGGCTTTTGTGCGAAATATCAGCTATTAAAAAAAGCCGTAAAAGCTGTGTAAATTGTGAGAAAAGGCAGTTTTAGACGGTTTTTTCAGCGCGATCAGGGGCTAAGCGATGCCCCAGATTACTTTTTCTTCACGACTTTGCAGGACGAAATCGCCGCGACCGCTTTGTTTTTAAGCTCTTGGCTGGCGTTTTGGTTGGTCATCAGCTCCTTGATTTCTGCTGTGCTCAACTCGGCGTTGATCTTGTCGGCGCCGCATTCGCAATGATCCTTGGCGGTCTTCACATCCACGCTCTGGCTGGCGGCCGAGCTGCAGTCCTTGACGAAGCTGTCGCGAGCGCCGGCAGGCCAGTTCGACGGGGCGGCGGCTTGTGCGCCCAGGGAGAGGAAGGTCAGTGAAGCGGCGAGGGCGAAAGTCGAGGTAATACGCATCATGGGTGCTCCTTCGAGTCGGGGACAAACGGTGATTCTCAGTGGATTTGAGGGCTGACGTACAGCTCAAGTTCACTTTCCGGGCTGCGATGCCAGGAAATTGCCTTTGCGCAGGCCGTGACCACGCGACAACCACTCATCTGTGCTAGCATCGCCCGCTTGGCTATTACAGGCGTGCCACTTGCCGCCTTGCCATGACCGTTCTTTGTTTAATTCCAGTCACTCTGGTTCGATTACCGGTTGGCCGAAAGGCTCCTGCCGCTGTAAGGCAGGCGTTCATCATGAATGGCCTGGTGTTGGATCTTGTACTGGCTCATCCCAACCCACGTGACCTTTGGTAGGGGTCACCACTAGGAGAGGAGGCGCCATGCCAACTATTACTCTTCCCGACGGCAGTCAACGCTCATTCGATCATTCGGTTTCCGTAGCCGATGTCGCCGCATCCATTGGCGCAGGTTTGGCCAAGGCCACCGTGGCCGGTAAGGTCGACGGCAAGCTGGTTGACGCCAGCGACCTGATCACCGGCGATGCCAGCCTGCAGATCATCACCCCCAAGGATCAGGAAGGGCTCGAAATCATTCGCCACTCCTGCGCGCACCTGATTGGCCACGCGGTCAAGCAGCTGTATCCGACGGCGAGGATGGTGATTGGCCCGGTCATCGACGAAGGCTTCTATTACGACATCGCCTATGAGCGTCCTTTCACCCCGGACGACCTCGCGGCGATCGAAGCGCGTATGCACGAGCTGATCGAGAAAGATTACGACGTCATCAAGAAGGTCACGCCGCGCGCGGAAGTGATCGACGTGTTCACCGCTCGCGGCGAAGACTACAAGTTGCGCCTGGTAGAAGACATGCCGGACGAGCAGGCCATGGGCCTGTATTACCATGAAGAATACGTGGATATGTGCCGTGGCCCGCACGTGCCGAACACGCGCTTTCTCAAGTCGTTCAAGCTGACCAAGCTGTCGGGCGCCTACTGGCGCGGCGATGCAAAGAACGAGCAATTGCAGCGGATCTACGGCACGGCCTGGGCGGACAAGAAGCAGCTGGCGGCCTACATCCAGCGCATCGAAGAAGCCGAGAAGCGCGACCATCGCAAGATCGGCAAGCGCCTGAACCTGTTCCACCTCCAGGAAGAAGCGCCGGGCATGGTGTTCTGGCACCCTAACGGCTGGACCCTGTACCAGGCGCTGGAGCAGTACATGCGCAAGGTTCAGCGCGACAACGGTTACCTGGAGATCAAGACGCCGCAAGTGGTTGATCGCAGCCTGTGGGAAAAGTCCGGGCACTGGGCCAACTACGCCGACAACATGTTCACCACTCAGTCGGAAAACCGCGACTACGCCATCAAGCCGATGAACTGCCCTTGCCACGTGCAGGTGTTCAACCAGGGTTTGAAAAGCTACCGCGAGTTGCCACTGCGCTTGGCCGAGTTTGGTGCTTGCCACCGCAATGAGCCTTCGGGTGCACTGCACGGCATTATGCGCGTGCGTGGTTTTACTCAAGATGACGCACACATCTTCTGCACCGAAGAGCAGATGCAGGCCGAGTCCGCAGCATTTATCAAGCTGACCATGGACGTTTATCGCGATTTCGGCTTTACCGATGTCGAGATGAAGCTGTCCACTCGTCCGGAAAAACGCGTCGGCTCCGACGAATTGTGGGACCGCGCCGAGTCCGCTCTGGCCGCAGCCCTTGATAGTGCGGGCCTTGCGTATGATCTGCAGCCGGGTGAGGGGGCCTTCTATGGTCCCAAGATCGAATTCTCGCTGAAAGATTGTCTTGGTCGTGTCTGGCAATGTGGTACCTTGCAGCTCGATTTTAACCTGCCGATCCGCTTGGGAGCCGAGTACGTCTCCGAAGACAACAGCCGCAAGCATCCTGTGATGCTGCACCGCGCGATCCTCGGATCGTTCGAGCGGTTTGTCGGGATCCTGATCGAGCACTACGAGGGCGCGTTCCCTGCGTGGCTGGCGCCGACTCAGGCAGTGATCATGAATATCACTGATAAACAGGCAGATTTTGCCGCTGAAGTTGAAAAAACTCTCAATGAAAGCGGATTTCGTGCCAAGTCTGACTTGAGAAATGAAAAGATCGGCTTTAAAATCCGCGAGCATACCTTGCTCAAGGTTCCCTATCTTTTGGTTATCGGAGATCGGGAAGTCGAAACGCAAACTGTCGCTGTGCGTACCCGTGAAGGTGCAGACCTGGGCTCGATGCCCGTCGCCCAGTTCTCGGAGTTCCTCGCGCAAGCGGTTTCCCGGCGTGGTCGCCAAGATTCGGAGTAATTATTATTAAGCGTGATATGAGACAAGATAAACGAGCTGCACCGAAAGCCCCGATCAACGAGAATATCTCGGCACGCGAGGTTCGGTTAATTGGCGCTGACGGCGAGCAGATTGGCATCGTCTCGATTGATGAAGCGCTTCGAATTGCTGAAGAAGCCAAGCTGGATCTGGTGGAAATTTCCGCCGATGCAGTGCCGCCCGTTTGTCGGGTGATGGACTACGGCAAATCGATTTTCGAAAAGAAAAAGCAAGTTGCTGCTGCGAAGAAAAACCAGAAGCAAGTGCAGGTTAAAGAAATCAAGTTTCGTCCAGGGACGGAGGAAGGGGATTACCAGGTAAAACTGCGCAACCTGGTACGTTTCCTGAGTGATGGGGACAGGGCCAAGGTATCCTTGCGATTCCGCGGCCGTGAGATGGCCCACCAGGAGCTGGGGATGGAACTTCTCAAGCGGGTTGAAAACGACCTGCTCGAGTACGGTTCGGTCGAACAGCATCCTAAGATGGAAGGACGCCAGCTGATCATGGTCATCGCCCCGAAAAAGAAGAAGTAATCAACAGGGCACGGCAGGCCTTCTGATTATGTTTATCAACTGAATGCGGAGTATCCGAACATGCCAAAGATGAAAACCAAAAGTGGTGCTGCTAAGCGGTTTCTGAAAACTGCTAACGGTATCAAGCACAAGCACGCTTTCAAGAGCCACATCCTGACCAAAATGTCGACCAAGCGTAAGCGTCAACTGCGCGGTAGCAGCTTGCTGCATCCGTCTGACGTGGCAAAAGTCGAGCGCATGCTGCGCCTTCGTTAATTTTTGGATCAAGAATAGAGGAAGTAACTCATGGCTCGTGTAAAGCGTGGCGTCATTGCCCGTAAGCGTCACAAAAAAATTCTGAAACTTGCTAAAGGCTACTACGGCGCGCGTTCACGCGTATTCCGTGTTGCCAAGCAAGCGGTAATCAAGGCAGGCCAATACGCCTACCGTGACCGTCGTCAGAAAAAACGTCAGTTCCGCGCTCTGTGGATCGCTCGTATCAACGCTGGTGCACGTGTTAACGGTCTGTCCTACAGCCGTTTCATCGCTGGCCTGAAAAAAGCGTCCATCGAGATCGACCGTAAGGTTCTGGCTGATCTGGCAGTGAACGAAAAAGCGGCGTTTGCTGCGATTGTCGAGAAAGCTAAAGCCACCTTGGCTTAAGTACCCCCGACAGTCATCCTGGGTTGCTCCTGTAGCCTAGGGTGTTAAACGTCATAAATAGGGGAAGAGCCTTCAAGCTCTTCCCCTATTTTGTATCTGGAGTCTGTACATGGAAAACCTGGACGCGCTCGTCGCCCAAGCTCTTGAGGCTGTGCAAAGCGCTGAAGACATCAATGCCCTGGAGCAAATCCGGGTTCACTACCTTGGCAAAAAGGGTGAATTGACTCAGGTGATGAAGACCCTGGGGAATTTGCCGGCTGAAGAGCGTCCGCAAGTCGGCGCGCTGATCAACGTTGCCAAAGAGCGTGTTACAGAGGTTCTCAATGCGCGCAAGGCGTCGCTCGAGGAGGCCGATCTTGCGGCCAAGCTCGCCGCCGAGTCCATTGACGTCACCCTGCCTGGCCGTGGCCAGACCTCCGGCGGCCTGCATCCGATTACCCGGACGCTGGAACGCATCGAGCAGTTCTTTACCCACATCGGCTACGGCATTGCCGAAGGCCCTGAGGTCGAAGACGACTATCACAACTTCGAGGCGCTCAACATCCCAGGCCATCACCCGGCCCGGTCGATGCATGACACCTTCTATTTCAACGCGAACATGCTGCTGCGTACCCACACCTCGCCGGTACAGGTGCGCACCATGGAAGCGAACAAGCCGCCGATCCGCATTGTCTGCCCAGGCCGTGTGTATCGTAGCGACTCCGATATCACCCACTCGCCGATGTTCCACCAGGTCGAAGGCCTGCTGGTCGATCGCGATATCAACTTCGCTGACCTTAAAGGCACCATCGAAGAGTTCTTGCGGGTGTTCTTTGAAAAAGAACTGGCGGTACGTTTCCGCCCATCGTTCTTCCCGTTCACCGAGCCGTCCGCTGAAGTGGATATGGAATGCGTGATGTGCAGCGGTAAGGGTTGCCGCGTGTGCAAGCAGACCGGCTGGCTGGAAGTGATGGGCTGCGGCATGGTTCACCCCAACGTGCTGCGCATGTCCGGGATCGACCCGGAAGAATTCTCGGGCTTTGCCTTCGGTATGGGCGTTGAGCGTCTGGCCATGCTGCGTTACGGCGTGAACGACTTGCGTCTGTTCTTCGACAACGACTTGCGGTTCCTCGCGCAATTTCGCTAGTCGTAACGAACCTTTAGGAGAGCAGGATGAAATTCAGTGAACAATGGCTGCGTGGCTGGGTAAGCCCGCAGGTAGGTCGCGACGAGCTGGTTGCCCGTCTGTCGATGGCCGGTCTTGAGGTCGATAGCGTTACGCTGGCCGCCGGGGTTTTCAGTGGTGTGGTGGTGGGCGAGGTGTTGAGCACCGAGCAGCACCCCGATGCCGATAAGCTGCGTGTATGCCAGGTTAGCAATGGCTCGGAAACATTTCAGGTCGTGTGCGGTGCGCCCAATGTGCGCCCGGGCCTGAAAATCCCGTTTGCCATGATCGGTGCCGAGCTGCCGGGCGACTTCAAGATCAAGAAGGCCAAGCTGCGCGGCGTCGAGTCCAACGGCATGCTGTGCTCGCAGGCTGAGCTGCAGGTCGGTGAAGGTAACGATGGCCTGATGGAGCTGCCGGCCGATGCGCCTGTTGGCCAGGACATTCGTGTGTACCTGGATCTGGAAGACGCCAGTATCGAGGTCGACCTGACCCCGAACCGTGGCGATTGCCTGTCTTTGGCGGGCCTGGCTCGTGAAGTGGGCGCGCTGTACGACGCTCCTGTCACTCGTCCGGTGGTGGCAGCCGTACCTGCTGTGCACGATGACGTGCGTTCGATCGAGGTGCTGGCCCCCAACGCATGCCCGCGCTACCTGGGTCGTGTCATCCGTAACGTCGACCTCTCCAAGCCAACCCCACTGTGGATGGTGGAGCGCCTGCGCCGTGCGGACGTACGCAGTATCGACGCTGCCGTCGACATCACCAACTACGTGATGCTGGAGCTGGGCCAACCGCTGCACGCGTTCGATCTTGCCGAAATCAACGGTGGCATCCGCGTGCGCATGGCTGAGGAGGGCGAAAAACTCGTCTTGCTCGACGGCCAGGACGTCAGCCTGCGTAGCGATACCCTGGTCATCGCCGACCATTCCCGTGCCTTGGCTATCGCTGGCGTGATGGGTGGCGAGCACAGCGGCGTATCCGCCACCACGCGCGATGTGTTCCTGGAAAGTGCCTTCTTTGACCAGATCGCCATTGCCGGTAAGGCACGTTCCTACGGCTTGCACACCGACGCCTCACACCGTTACGAGCGCGGCGTTGACTGGCAACTGGCCCGTGAAGCCATGGAGCGCGCCACGGGCTTGCTGCTGGAAATCACCGGTGGCGAAGCGGGGCCGATCACCGAAACGGTCAGTGAGCAGCACCTGCCGTCGGTTGCACCGATCACCCTGCGCGCTGCTGCTGTGGAGCAAATGCTCGGCCTGGTCATCGAGCCTGCTGAAATCGAGCGCCTGCTGTCGGCTCTCGGCCTGGGTGTTTCTGCCGGTGCGGCGGGGCAGTGGCAGGTAGAAGTGCCAAGCCATCGCTTCGACATCAGCCTGGAAGTCGATCTGATCGAAGAACTGGCCCGTCTGTACGGCTACAACCGCCTGCCGGTTCGTTATCCGCAAGCGCGTCTGGCCCCGCAACCGAAGGCTGAGGCGCGTGCGCACTTGCCTGAATTGCGTCGCCTGCTGGTGGCTCGTGGGTATCAGGAAGCGGTGACCTACAGCTTCATCGATCCGAAACAGTTTGAGCTGTTCAACCCGGGTGTTGAGCCGCTGCTGTTGGCCAACCCGATCTCGAACGACATGGCTGCCATGCGTTCGTCCTTGTGGCCGGGCCTGGTAAAGGCGCTTTCCCACAACCTGAACCGTCAGCAAGACCGCGTTCGCCTGTTCGAAAGTGGCCTGCGTTTTGTTGGTCAGCTCGATGGCTTGAAGCAAGAGCCGATGCTGGCCGGTGTGGTTTGCGGTAGCCGTCTGCCGGAAGGTTGGGCGCAGGGGCGTGACGTCGTTGACTTCTTTGATGTCAAGGCGGATGTGGAAGCCGTGTTGGGCTTTGCCGGCGCGCTGGACTCATTCACCTTCACGGCAGGTAGTCACCCGGCGCTGCATCCGGGCCAGACGGCTCGCATCGAGCGCGATGGGCGTTTGGTCGGGTTCCTGGGCGCTATTCACCCAGAACTGTCGAAAAACTTGGGCCTAGACCGTCCGGTCTTTGTTTTTGAACTGGTGCTGGCCGAAGTCGCCTCGGGCAAAATGCCGAAATTCAGCGAGTTGTCGCGTTTCCCTGAAGTTCGACGTGACCTGGCCTTGATCGCCGATCAAGACGTGGCGGCCACGGCGGTTCTGGACGTAATCCGTGAAAATGCAGGGGAATGGCTGACAGACCTCAGGCTATTTGACGTCTATCAAGGTAAAGGCATTGATCCACATAGAAAAAGCCTTGCCGTTGGCTTGACCTGGCAGCATCCATCGCGCACTCTTAATGACGATGAGGTGAATACGACTACGCAAAATATCCTCACCTCGCTCGAACAAAGGTTAAACGCCACGTTAAGGAAGTGACGTATGGGGGCTTTGACGAAAGCTGAGATGGCGGAACGTCTGTATGAAGAGCTGGGTCTGAACAAACGTGAGGCCAAGGAATTGGTCGAGCTGTTTTTTGAAGAAATCAGGCACGCTCTTGAAGACAACGAACAGGTCAAATTGTCCGGTTTCGGCAATTTTGACCTTCGGGACAAACGCCAGCGGCCTGGCCGCAATCCAAAAACGGGAGAAGAAATCCCGATCACGGCTCGCCGTGTGGTCACCTTTCGTCCAGGGCAGAAGTTAAAGGCCCGAGTTGAGGCTTATGCTGGAACCAAGTCATAACGACGAACTGCCCGTCATCCCAGGCAAACGCTACTTCACCATCGGTGAAGTCAGCGAGCTCTGTGCGGTAAAACCGCACGTGCTGCGCTATTGGGAGCAGGAGTTTCCTCAACTCAACCCCGTCAAACGCACCGGGAACCGTCGGTATTATCAGCGCCAGGACGTGCTGATGATCCGACAGATCCGTGCGTTGCTGTATGATCAGGGGTTCACCATCAGCGGTGCGCGTCAGCGCATGTCGGGTGATGAGGCCAAAGACGACACCACCCAGTACAAGCAACTGATCCGCCAGATGATCTCCGAACTCGAAGATGTGCTGGTGGTGCTGAAGAAATAACATCAGGCTTTAAAAATACTTCCACATTTCAAAAGCTTGCGGTATATTCCTGTTCGCTTCGTTGCGAAGCGAACCCAGTAACACGCCTAGTCGGGGCGTAGCGCAGTCCGGTAGCGCACTAGCATGGGGTGCTAGGGGTCGAGTGTTCGAATCACTCCGTCCCGACCATATTTTTCAATGACTTAGGCCAATGCTCAGAGCATTGGCCTTTTTCATGTGCGTAACATTTGCGTGACTTGTCGTTTTCTCACGCCTGCCTCCTCTTCAAAATCGTCAACACCGGTCCTTTTGAGCCGGTTGCCGATACCGCTTATTCGCCGCCTTCACCAGCTATTGCAAGGCGTCACGCTCGATACCCATTGACTCAGCAATGCAACCAAGGGTTTCAAGTCCTCCCGCAACAAATCCTCGCGGTGCACCCCAGATCTTTGGCCTGATCCACCTCTGCCTTCGTTGCGATGGAATAACAGCTGCTCAGCAGCGTCGTACGCAATATTTCACGAGACGCAGGGGTAGGTGGTTTTAATGAGCAAGCCGGATGTTTCGAGTCTTCATAACGCCCAGGTTCTCTCTATTGCGCTGAGAGCGGGGTCCATGGCAATCATGGTAAATATGGCGATGCTAGCCGCTGCTGATGCGGCAGGCCTGGTGACGGCCAGAGGTGGGCTATTAAAATTAATAACGACAATTTTGTCTTCGTGGATGTACCAAGTCGGTGAGAATGCTGCCGCCTTGTGGGTAGTAGGCCTTACGGGTAACGATCGTGTCCCTGGAAGTGGTGTAACTCATCATGGCCTTGGCCGCTGAGTTTGC
>NZ_JBSVWN010000059.1:0-39628 GCF_054071325.1 Pseudomonas sp. SDO5215_S409
ACGTTTGAAGTGTAGACGAATTACTCAGAAATTTATTTCGCGAACAGCACACTAGCCAGGAACGTCGACCTCTTATTGATTTGGCTAAGCGTCTATCTTGGCGACGGCGCCCCCCTTGGGCATCTTTGGGGGCCGTCCGAAATCGCTGCCCCCTTACCTTGCGACACCTGACACGCTCCTGCGCGAGGTTCATCTAACGGACAACGGCGTACCTGCAGTCACAGGTACGCCATCGCTTCAGGTTCGGGCGGGCAGGGGTTTGTAAGTTACAAGTGATCCGCATCCACAATCGCCTTGGCAAACGCCTGTGGCGCTTCCTGCGGCAGGTTGTGGCCAATGCCGCCGCTGATCAGCCGGAACTCGTATTTGCCGGTGAAGCGCTTGGCGTAGTCCTCGGGCTGGGGGTGGGGGGCGCCGTTGGCGTCGCCTTCAAGGGTGATGGTCGGCACGCCGATGGACGGCGCGGTGGCCAGTTTTTGTTCCAGCGGGTCGTAGCGGGTTTCGCCCTGGACCAGGCCCAGGCGCCAGCGGTAGTTGAAGATCGAGATGGCGACGTGGTCGGGGTTGTCCAGGCCTTTGGCGCTGCGGTCGAAGGTGGCGTCGTCGAAGGCCCATTGGGGCGAGGCGATTTGCCAGATCAGCTTGGCGAAGTCGTGGGTGTTTTTGGCGTAGCCGGCGGCGCCGCGGTCGGTGGCGAAGTAGAACTGATACCACCATTGCAACTCGGCCTTGGGCGGCAGCGGGTTTTTGCCGGCGGCCTGGTTGCCGATCAGGTAGCCGCTGACCGACACCAGGGCCTTGACCCGCTCCGGCCACAGCGCCGAGACGATGTCGGCCGAGCGGGCGCCCCAGTCGTAGCCGCCGAGCACGGCTTGCTGGATGTGCAGGGCGTCCATGAAGTCGATCACGTCGCTGGCCAGCGCCGCTGGCTGGCCGTTGCGCAGGGTCTGGTCCGACAGGAAGCGGGTGTCGCCATACCCTCGGGCGTAGGGCACCAGTACCCGGTAGCCCTTGGCCGCGAGGAGGGGCGCAACCTCGGCGTAGCTGTCAATGTCGTAGGGCCAGCCGTGCAGCAGGATCACCACCGGGCCCTTGGCCGGGCCGACCTCGGCGTAGGCCACATCCAGCAAACCTGCCTTTACATGTTTGAGCGCGCCAAGCCCTGCGTGTGTGCTGGCGGCCGGGGTCGCTTGCGCCTGGGCGCTGGCCACGCCGACGGCGCCGAACTGCAACAGGGCAAAGGCCAGCAGCGAAGTGCCGAGCAGGTGGCGGGGCTTGAAACCGTGTTTTTGGGGCAATTGTGGGCTCATGGTGGGTCTCCTTCGGCGAGTGGGGTGCCTGGCCTACAGTTGACCGCGGTGCTGTATCCGCTGTGTTTCAAAAAGATCGCCGGGTTAAAGACTGTGTATCGCAGTGGCCCCCGGACACACTGCGATACACAAGCGGTGTCAGAACGCGATCCGCACACCCAGCGTGCCTGCGCGGCCGTCCAGTGACTGGCTGTCCAGGTTGCGGTTGTAGCCCACCTGGCCATACAGGCTGACGCCTTCGGCCACCTCCAAGGTGGCGCCGACGTTGAGGTCCAGCGTGGTGGACTTTTGTTCCGTGTCGATGTCGGTCACGTCGTTGAAGATGACCCGCTGGGTGCCCGACGCGGCGTGCCAGACGTTGACCCGCACGTAGGGTTGCAACGGCAGGCCGCTCACCCAGTAATTGCCGCGCAGGCGCACGCCCAGGCGGGTGGTCACTTGCGTGTCGGCGTCGAACGCCACTTTGGAGAGGCCGTCGTGCTGGCTGTCGAACCGGGTGCGGTTGACGATCACCTGGGCTTGCGGCTCCAGCTCCCAGGCCTCGGACACCCGCAGCGGCAGGCCCGCTTCCACTGAGCCCAGCACGTCATGGCCGCGGGTCTTGAGCTTGACGCCCCGGTCGGACTCGCTGGTGCCGTCAAAGCGGGTGCCCATCAGCACCAGGTCGATGTAGCCGCGCTGGGCGCCGATCAGCGTCCAGTACACCCCCAGGCTGTCGCCGCGCAAGGTGGTCTTGCCTGCGTCGCGGTGCTCGAAACCGCCGTTAAACCCGTCGACATTGCCTTTGAGGCGGCCATGGCCGACGAAAAACCCCACCCGCTGGGTGAGCCCGGCCTCGTCGGTCCAGGCGTACAGGTCACTGCCCACCTGGAAACCCGACAATGTGCTGTCCAGCCGTGGGTTGACCGTGCCTGCATACGACTGGCGCGTGCTGGCGCCATACACCCGGCCCCAGCCCGCCGGGAGTGCGCCGCTGCTGCGTTGCTGGCTTTGATCCCCCAGGCGTGTGTGGTAGGTGCCGAGCATGGCCTGCACCATTTGCTGCGCGGCGGGAAACAGCACCGAGTAAACCGGCACCTCGGGACGGTAAATCACGATGGGTTCCGGGCCGGGCGGGGGCAGGGTGGGTGTGTCGGGCGCCGGTTCCGGCAGGGGCACCACCGGCGCTTCGGGGGTGGGCAGCGGCGCCACCGGGACGGTGGAGCGCAAATACCAGTTCTGCTCGGTGCCAGGTGCCACGCCGCCCTTGAACAGGTAGTAATCGAAGGCGCTGGCCGACACCGTCCCCCGCAGGGAAAACGCACCGGCGCTGCTGGTGGCGCCTTGGGTGGCTTGCACCACTTGAATGCCGTCTTGCACGGTCAAGCCGCCCGCACCGCCCAGGTTGGTGATGCTGATGGCGGTGGTGCCTTGCATCACGCCCTGGCTGACCACCAGTTTGTCACTGGGCGAGCCGTCGGCACCGAGGATGCTTTGCAGCGCCAGTGAGGCGTTATTGCCGGTGTAGTTGCCGTTGATGGTCAGGCTGTCGGTGGCGCGGGTGCTGGCGGTGGTCATGTCGATCAGGCCGCTGTTGTTCACCGTGGTCAGTTGCCCTGCGGTAAAGGGGCTGATCACGCCGGTGTCGACCCGCAGCGCACTGGACCCGTCGATGGCCAGGGTGCCCGTGCCGCTGCCCGTGTCGCCCAGCACAAAGGTGCCGCCCAGGGTCAACCGCGAGCCGTTGTCCAGCCGCACGGTTTCCCAGTTGGCGTAGCGCCCGGGCGTGGAGGCCTGGGTGTTGTCGAACGTGAGGGTGTCGTTGCCCACGCCGCCGTCCAGCAAGGGCGTGGTGGACAGCTGCGTGTCGGTCAGGTTTTTGAGCAGTGCGGTGTCGTTGTCGGCGCCCATCAGGATAAAGGCGTGGATTTCACCCGCCGTGTCCCAGGTGAAGTGGTCGTCGCCAAAGCTGGTCAGGATCTGGCCGTTGATGACCCCGCCTCGGACCTCGACGATGTCCGTGCCGCCACTGGTGCTGATGTTGCCGCCGATGGTGCTGGTGCCGGAGATCAGAATGGTGTCGTTGCCAAACCCCGTCACCAGGTTGTTGATGATCCGCCCACCGCGCATGTCGAACAGGTTGTTGTCCAGCTTCATGTCGACCCGGCCAATGGTGCCGCCGGTCATCACGGCCTGGTCGCCGTCTTCAAAGGCGCCGGTGATGGTGCCACCGCTCATGTTGAAAGTGTCCAGGCCATCCCCTTGGGCGAGGGAGGCAATGGTGCCGCCGCTCATGGAGAAACTGTCGATGCCCGCGCCCTGGCTGATGGCGCCTGCCTGTCCACCGCTGATCTGGACCACGTCCATCCCGGCACCCTGGGTGACACTGCCGGTGACGGTGCCCAGGTTCAGCCGGAAGATATTGGCGCCGTCGCCCTGGTTCAGTGCGCCGTTGATGCGTGCGGTGTCTGCATCCATCTGCACCAGGTCGTTGCCGGCGCCGTACAGGATATTGCCGGTAATCACGCCGTTGCCGGCGGCGGGAAAGGTCAGGCTGTTATTGCCGTCAAGGTCGGTGAAACCCGGGGCGCTGGCGCTGTCGCAGGTGTTCTGGTCATCGCCTGCGGTGACGGCGAGGGTGCACGCGGCCTTGACGGTGGGCGGGTCGACCGCCAGCAGGGCCATCGAGGCAATACACACACCCAGGTACTTCAACGGTACGAACGTTGTGCTCATGATGCATCCTCGCGCAAGGGCAGCGCCTGCGGGGCAGGCGACCTTCAGCTCATGGCAACGGATGCACGATACGGGTCAGGAACTACGGGTTGCCTGCGACGCAAATCATTGGCCAATGCAAGGGGTTGGCATGGCTTTCTCGACTGCACCTCAAGCGGTGCAGCACGGTTTGAACCATAACCACAGATTCGGGGGGCGCCACTGTCAGAAATAACAGGTACAGACCAGTTCGGCGTTACACAAACACGATCTCGTAGGGCTCGCGCATGCGCTCCAGCAGCTCTTGCGCCATCATCGGCGCCAGGCCAATCGCCGGGTCGCCGACCAGTTGGCTGGCGTAGGCGTGGGTGGCGTGCAGCTTGCGGGCCACGCTCCAGGTGTCCAGGCGTACCTTGCGCGCCCGTTGCCAGGGGATCACCAAGCCTTCGCGGGCAGGCAGGTGCCAGGCCCAGATCGGCAGTTCGTACAGGTGCGCGCCGCTAAGGGCACAGGCTTTGGCGCTGGCACGACCGACCGCGTCGTGGTCGTCCTTGCCGTCGTTGCGCCAGGTGGTGAACACCACGTCGCCCGGTTGCAGGTAGCGGGCGATGAACTGGCTCAAGGGTTGTTCGTGCGCCGCCAGGGCGTCGTCGGCGAACCCGCCGCGAATCCACTTCAGGCTGTGCAGCGGCACGCCGAGCCGGCGCAGCGCTTCGACGCTTTCCTGGGGGCGCACCACGCTCAGGCGCTTGGCGGGCCACAGGTGGGAGCCCGGGTGGCTGGCGCTGCCGTCGGTGACCGAGATCAGTTGCAAGGGGTAGTCCAGGGTGCTGAGCAATTGCAACAGGCCACCGCACGCCAGGACTTCGTCGCCCGGGTGCGGGGCGATCACCACCACCCGCGTGCCCGCAGGCACCAGGTTGGCGAGGCTGATCGCCGGGACTTTCGATAATTGCGGGGCACTGTTCCAGATTTGCACCGGGCCACGCCGGGCCTCGCTCAGGGGGGCAGGCTTCATGTGTTTCACATCCTTGTTGTGCGGTCATACAAGGCCGTACCCGTGCGTGGGACGACGCTGAGTGGGGCGCAAACACGTTGCGCCGTACCGGCGTTCCAACCCTGGAGTGCCGTGCAAGCGCTGTTGAGCATAGTCAACGATTGGCCCGGGCTGGCCTGCCTGACGGGTTTTTTTTATAACGCGTGCACCAACCCCTTCAAATAATCGCCAAAGCCGCCCTGTGCCCGGCAGTCCAGGCGGGCGCTGGTGATGACCTGCGGCGAATGACTCCAGGCGATGCACGCGCCGCTGCGCTCCAGTTGCAGCACCAGTTGCACATCTTCATGGCAGGCCAGCGGTTCAAAACCACCGGCTTGTATGTAGGCGGCGGCGCTGAACCCCAGGTTGGCCCCATGTATATGACGATGACCGTCACGGGCCTGATAGGCCTGGTGGTAGCGCACCTGCGCCGCCGGGCCGAAGTCTTCGCTCCAGGCGTCCACCGTCACGGTGCCGCACACCGCGTCGGCCTTGAGGGCCAGTTGCGCCACCAGCCAGTCCGGGGCCACGCGGCTGTCGGCGTCGGTGCAGGCGATCCAGCGGGCGCCTTGATTGAGCAAGTGCCGCGTGCCCACGCCGCGCACGTGCCCCACGTTTCGTGCCTGCACGTGCAGGCTGTGCACCTGATAGGCCCGGGTGATCTCGGCGCTGCGGTCGCTGCAACTGTCCAGCACGGCCACGATCACCACGGTTTCGCCCAAGAGGCCCGGGTGGCAGGCGGCGGTCATTGCCGCTTGCAGGCATTCACCCAGCAGCGCTTCTTCGTTGTGCACGGGGATCAAGATGCCGATCATCGCAGCCCCTCCTGCGTTGCGACCGAGGCGTCGTCGCGGCTCCACAGGTCGAGCAGAAAATCGTCGTCATGAACGTGTACCAGGCGCGGCAGGCCCAGCCGTTGGTGCAGCGCGGCATGCACCTGGTCGGCGGTCTGCGGGCAGCCTTCGATCGCCGGGCGCCAATGGCATGCCAGCAACTGGCCGTCCGGGCTCAGTGAGGCCTGCGCCCGCTCGATCAACTGGGCCAGGTCCTGGGCGTCGAGGTAGTAGCCCAGTTCGCTGAGCACGATCAGGTCGAACGACCCGGCGGGCCACTGCGCGGGCAAACGCCATTGCTCGACGCGGGCGTGGGCCACCCCGTGCAGCCGCGCCCGGGCCAGGTCTACCGCCGCCTGCGCGGTGTCACAGCACAGCAGGTGTGCGCAACGGGGCGCCAGGGCGGCACTTAACTCGCCATTGGCGCAGCCGGGCTCGAAGACTGCGCGATACTGCGGCCGCGTCAACACGGCCAGGGTCAGCGCCCGCTTGCGCTGTTCGTACCAGCGTTGGCGAAACGCCCACGGGTCGTCATTGCCTGCAAACAACTGGTCGAAGTAGGGCGTGGTCACGCTCACAGGAACACCACTTCAAAGGGTTGCAGCAGGCGGTCCAGCACGTAGGGCGCCAACACCGGCGGCAGGCCGATCTGCGGGTCGCCTTCCAATTGGCTGGCAAAGGCATGGATGGCATGGCGTTTGCGCGCCACGGCCTCTGGGGTGAGCGGCACTTTGCGCGCACGGTGCCAGGGCACCTGGCGGTCTTCGGGGGTTGCCCAGTGCCAGGTCCACACCGGCAATTCCAGCAGCGTTGCGCCCACCGCCCGTGCGGCTTTGGCGCTGGCACGGCCCACGGCTTCGTGGTCGCAGTGGCCGTCCTCGCGCCAGGTGGTGAACACCACGTCACCGGGCTTGAGGTGGCGCTCGATAAATTGCCCCAAGGCCGCTTCACGGCTGGCCACGCGGCTGTCGGGGAACCCGGCGCGCAGCCATTTGAGGCTGTGTAACGGCAGGCCCAGGCGACGCAGCGCGTGCGCCGATTCTTGCGGGCGCACCACTTGCAGGCGCTCCACCGGCCAGCGACGCGAGCCCGGGTGGCTGGCGCTGCCATCGGTGACCGAGATCAGCAGCAGGGCGCGGCCCAGCTCGGCCAGGCCTTGCAGCAGGCCGCCGCAACCGAGCACTTCGTCGTCCGGGTGCGGCGCGATGATCACCGCGCGATGGCCGTCGGGCACCAGTTGGGCAATGTCCACGCAGGGCAATTGCGCCAAGTGCCATGAGGCCTGCCATTGATGCAGCGACGTGCCCTGGCCAACGATGGGGTTGGGTTTCATAACTGCCACCTCCCTGTGGGGTGTTCGGCCACCTGTTGGCCGAGCGCGGCGAGGTCGCGCTCGGCATGGCTTTGGCGCACGTACACCGGCAAATCGGCGATCAGCCTGGCGAAGTGCGGGTCTTTGCAATAAGGCCCGGCGCCCAAGGCGCGGCCCACGTGGCGGATCACCTGTTCGACGGCTTCTTCGACACAGGCGCGTGCCTGTTGGGCCAGCTCGCGCGCGTCGGCCAAGGGGTGTCGGTCGATCTGCACGGCACTCGCTCGCAGCACACAGGCCGCGCCATGCAAGGCGCTGTCCACCCTGCCCAGGTGCGCGAGGGCATGCGGCTCGCTGCGCTGGGCGCAGTGCTCGCGCAAGGCTTCGGCCAGGCGTTGTGCGCCGCCGTACCAACACGCGGCAATGCCGACCCCGCCGTGCCAGAAGCCCGGCCGGGCAAGGTAGTCGCCGGGGCCGCCCACCGCCCGCCCGCAGGCATTGTCAAACACCACCTCGACGCTGCCGGTGGCGGCCATGCCCACCGCCGCCCAGCCTTCGCGGGTTACCGTCACGCCGGGCTGGTGCATGTCCACCGCCACCAGTTGCTGGCGGTCCTCCTCGTCCCAGGCCGTGAGCAGGCCGTGGCTGACCACCGCCGCCCCCGAACACCAAGCCTTGCGACCGGCCAGCCACAGGCGCTCGCCGTCTCGTCGCACGCGCACCCGCGCCGCTGGCGGTTCCGCTGCCCACATGCCCCAGGTGCTGGCGGCGGGCGGGGTGGGGCCGTCGAGTTCGGCGAGGATCGCCAGTGCGTCGGTGTGGCCCTCGAACAACTTGCACAGGCCCAGGTCAAGCCCGGCCACCTCAGCCAGGCGGCTGAAGCGCTGCAACGTGCGCCCGCCGCCGGGCAACGGCAAGGTTTCCAGGCCTTGCGCTACCAGCGCCCGCAAGGCCACGCCCAAGGCGTGGGTGTCGATGGGGTTCACGGGGTCCTGAAAACCGGCAGGCAGGGCCATTTCACACCTCGTCCTCGTGCTGCAGCTCGAACAGCAGCAGCGAGCGGCCGGTCACGGCGTATTCGTGATCGAAGTCGAAGCGCTCCTGGCCCCGCACGGTCGGCTGGTTGGTGTCGAGCAGGCAGGTCCAGAACCCGCCTTCGGGCACCGGCGGCAGGCGGAAGTTGACCATGTCGTGATGCGCATTCACCACCAGCAACAGGGTGGCGTCGGCGCCCGGGCGGCGAATCCCGGTTTCCTGGGCGCGGCCATCCATCAGCATGCCCAGGCACCGGCCATGGCTGTCTTGCCATTGTTCGGTGCTCATTTCGTGGCCGTCGGGCGCCAGCCACGTCACGTCCTTGACGCCGATGTCTTCGTTGTAGTCGCCCACCAAAAAGCGCCCGCGTCGCAGAATCGGGTAGGCCAGGCGCAGCTTGATCAGGCGCTTGACGAACTTGAGCAGCGACTTGCCGTCTTCGTCCAGCGCCCAGTTGATCCAGCCGATCTCGCTGTCTTGGCAATAGGCGTTGTTGTTGCCGTGCTGGGTGCGGGCGAACTCGTCACCGGCCACCATCATCGGCGTGCCCTGGGCCAGCAGCAGGGTGGCGAAGAAGTTGCGCATCTGGCGCAGCCGCAGCACGTTGATCTGCGGGTCGTCGGTAGGGCCCTCGACGCCATGGTTCCAGGACAGGTTGTTGTTGCTGCCGTCCTGGTTGTTTTCGTCGTTGGCTTCGTTGTGCTTGTCGTTGTAGGACACCAGGTCATGCAGGGTGAAGCCATCGTGGGCGGTGATGAAGTTGACCGAGCTGTAGGGCCTGCGGCCGCGCTGGTTGAACATCTCGCCGGAGGCGGTCATGCGCCCGGCAAAGTCGGCCAGTTGGCCGTCGTCGCCTTTCCAGAATGCCCGCACGGTGTCGCGGAAACGGTCGTTCCATTCCACCCAGCCTGGCGGGAAGCCGCCCACCTGGTAGCCACCGGGGCCGCAGTCCCAGGGCTCGGCGATCATTTTTACCTGGCGCAGCACCGGGTCCTGGCGGCAGGCCACGAGAAAACTGTGGCGCTCGTCAAAGCCCTCGCGGTAACGCCCCAGGATGGTCGCCAGGTCAAAGCGGAAGCCGTCCACGTGCATCTCGCTGGCCCAGTAACGCAGCGAATCGGTGACCATTTGCAGCACGCACGGGTGGCTTAGGTCCAGGGTGTTGCCGGTGCCGGAGTCGTTGATGTAGTAGCGCTTGTCGTCGGGCATCAGGCGGTAGTAGGAGGCGTTGTCGATGCCGCGCATCGACAGGGTGGGGCCTTGCTCGTTGCCTTCGGCGGTGTGGTTGTAGACCACGTCCAGGATCACTTCCAGCTTGGCTTCGTGCAGGTGCGCGACCATCTCCTTGAACTCGGCGATTTTGCCGCTGGCCAGGTAGCGCGGGTCGGGGGCAAAAAACGCGATGCTGTTGTAGCCCCAATAGTTGGTCATGCCTTTTTGCAGCAGGTGCTGGTCGTTGACAAAGGCGTGCACCGGCAACAGTTCCACCGAGGACACGCCCAGTTGGCGCACGTGCTTGAGCACGTCGTCGACCATCAGCCCGGCGCAGGTGCCGCGCACGTTGTCGGGCACCGACGGGTGGCGCATGGTGAAGCCGCGCAAGTGGGTTTCGTAGATGATCGTGCGGTCCCACGGCACCCGCACCGGCTGGTCGTTGCCCCAGGTGTGGGCGGGGTCGATGATCTTGCACTTGGGCACGAAGGGCGCGCTGTCGCGCTCGTCAAAGCTCAGGTCGGCATCGGGGTGGCCGATGGTGTAGCCAAACAGCGCTTCAGACCATTTGAGTTCGCCCACCAGCTGTTTGGCGTAGGGGTCGATCAGCAATTTGTTGGGGTTGAAGCGGTGACCGTTTGCCGGGTCATACGGGCCGTGCACGCGGTAGCCGTAGATCAGCCCGGGGTGGGCGTCGGGCAGGTAGCCGTGGAAGGTTTCGTCGGTGTATTCGGGCAGTTCGATGCGTTCGAGCTCGACTTCGCCCGTGTCGTCAAAAATACACAGCTCGACTTTGGTGGCGTTGGCGGAAAACAGGGCGAAGTTGACCCCCAGCCCGTCCCAGGTGGCACCGAGGGGGAAGGGCAGGCCTTCACGAATGCGCGAGGGTTCGTGCTCGGTCTTGTCTGTTTTACTCATTTAAAGCGCTCCTGCAATGACGTTTTCCGGGCCGAACGAGGCCATGCCGACGCGGGGTCGGGTTAAATAAAGGTTCACGTTGAAAAGCACAGGGTCGGTGCGCGCAGGCACACCTGCACCCACCCCCCGCAAGGTCAGCTGGCGGGCTTGCGCGGCGCTCGGGGCTTTTTCTCTGCCGCAGGCTTTGCCGGGGCGGCTTTGGGTTTGGGCGGTGTTTTCGGCTTGGGTTTGCTGGGCGTCAAGGCTTCGGCTTCGGCCAGCTTGCGGGCCATTTCCCAATGACGCGCCTCCTGGCCCTCGGGTTTGCCCTCGGACTCCCAGATCTGATACGCGAATTCACGGACGCGCTTGTCTTCGGTACTCATCGCCATGCTCCTCAGAGGAAATTTCAGCTTTCTTGATCATCAGAATCGATAAAGACATTGACCGGGAAATGCTCCAGGGCAGCGCTGACCAACAGCTCCTTGTCTGGTGTGACTGCGCCTGTTCGCAAAAGTCCCTTCCAGTTTTGCTGTGGCGCGGCGAACGGTAATTGCACGCGGGTATCGCCCCAAACCGGCGCGGGGATATGGGGACGCTCACCGTTTTCAAGCAGTGCCTGGGGCCAGCGCGGCACCACCACCACCAGCTGTGTTCCCTGATAGTGCCGACAGAAAGCAACCACCCGGTCGGCGTGCGCACCGATCACGTCCAGGGGCTGATACGTGCCTTCGCTAAACAGCCGGGGATGGCGTTTGCGCAGGTTCAGCACCTGGGCGATCAAGGCTTGCTTGATGTGCCCGTTCCGCCAGTTGACCACCAACGCGTCTACGTCCGGCGGGGTGTCCAGCGCCTGTTGCCGGGCGGTGTAATCCACGGGGCGACGGTTGTCCGGGTCGACCAGGCTGAAGTCCCAGAACTCATCGCCCTGGTACAGGTCGGGTACACCTGGCACGGTCATGCGCAGCAAGGTTTGAGCCAGGCTGTTGACGGCACCGGCTGGGGCGATGCGCTGCGCGGCGGTGGCGATGGCATGGCGCAGCGGCGCGCCGGTGTCTTCCAGCAACAGCCTGTGTAGAAACGCCTCGACGCCTTGCTCGTATTGCGCGTTGGGCGCGCTCCAGCTGCTGTGCAACTTGGCCTCGCGCAGGGCTTTCTGTTGCCATTGCCAGAGGCGTGGGTGGTAGTCGGCGGTGGGTTCGTCTGCAACGGACCAACTGCCCAGCAGCACTTGATAAAGGATCAGTTCGTCGCCCGCTGACGGTGTGTCGGCATCGGTGCGCAGTGGCTGGGCCAGCGCGCGCCAATGGTCGACCTGGGCCGCGAAGGCCTCGGCGCATTCGCTCAGCACGGCCAGGCGGGCGCGGCTGTCTTCGCCGCGCTTGTGGTCGTGGGTGGCTGTGGCCAAGAGGTTATCGGGGAAGGTGTGCAGGCGCTGCGTATTGGCGCCATGAAAGTCTGCCAGCGGGGCGCTGAACTGTTCGGTGCTGAACCCCACGTCGTTGCGCGACAGCAGCACCGCCGAGCGATAAAACGCGGTGTCTTCCACCGCCTTGGCGGCGGCCGGTGAGGTCAGTTGCTGGAAGCGCACGCACGCATGCTTGAGCAGTTTGCGCGCCTGGCCCGGCGGGAGGGTTCGCCAGGCTTGACCGCCGAGCCATTGCCCCAGGCAGTCGAGCACCGGCCAGTCGGCCTCGCTCAAGGTGTCGCGGGCGCCGCTCATGGCGTGTTGGAAGAAGACATCGTCGTGGGCACTGCGGCCCCGCGCACTGATGTAGGTGCGGTACACCGGAAAATGCACCACCAGGGCCTGCAAGGCGCGGCGAATCGCGCCCAGGGTCAGGTCGCGGCTCATCACGTCCCCGCGGGCCACCTGCAACAGGGCCTGGGCCACGCTTTCAAAATCACCGGCAAGCGACCCGTTGAGGATCTGCTGGCGGGCCAACCGGGCTTCCTCGATAAACGCGGCGGGGCGCCCGGTGTGGCGTGTCCACAGCGCGGCCAGCGGAGCCAGGCCTGCGGGGTGGTGCTGCAACAACGACAGTTGGTTCATGAATTCGTAGCCGGTGGTGCCGTCGACTTGCCAGTCTTCGCGCAGGGTTTCACCGTCGCCGAGGATTTTTTCGACAAAGATCGGCAGGTGCCGCCCGGGCGCCAGGGCGTCGACCCGGCGCCGCAGTTTGCGGCAATAACCCCTCGGGTCGGCCAGGCCGTCGATGTGGTCGATGCGCAGGCCGTCCACCAGGCCTTCACTGATCAGCTGGAAGATTTTGCCGTGGGTGGCTTCAAACACCGCCGAGCGTTCGACGCGCAGGCCGCCCAGTTCGTTGACATCGAAAAACCGCCGCCAGTTGATGTCGTCCGCCGCGGTGCGCCAACTGGCCAGGCGGTAGGTTTGTTGCTCCAGCAGGTGATGCAGGCGCTGGAAGCCTTCAGGGGTTTGGGCGTCGAACGTGCGCAAATGGTGTTCGATGGCCTGGCGTGTGTCCGGGTTGCGGGCGGCGTCGGCCAATGCCTGTTTCAAGGCGTGGGCGCGGGTGTGGGCGTCGTCCTGGTAGGCGAGTTGGGCGAAGGGATCGGCCAGTTCCTTGAAGGGCAACAGGTCGCCGTAGTCGCGCGGGCACACCGGAAAACGGTGCGCGTAGTGCTCCACATAAAAGCTGCCCTGGTCGGCGTCAAAGCGCAGCGGCAGGTGGCCCGATTGCAGCGCCTCGCCGTAGTCGCTGCCCAGAAACGGCATCAACAGTTGGCCTTTGAGCAGCGGGTCGGGCGAGTGCCACTGGATGTCGAAAAATTCGCTGTAGGGGCTCAAGCGGCCCCACTCGAGCAGGTCCAGCCACCAGGGGTTGTCGGCGCCGCCGACCGCCATGTGGTTAGAGACGATGTCGAGAATCAGCCCCATGCCGTGTTCGCGCAGCGCCGCCACCAACCGGCGCAGCGCCTGTTCGCCGCCCAGTTCCGGGTTGACGCGGGTGGGGTCGACCACGTCGTAGCCGTGCAGGGAACCTGCGCGTGCGCAGAGCAACGGCGAGGCGTACAGGTGGCTGATGCCCAGCCGGGCGAAATACGGCACCAGCGGCACCGCGTCGTTCAGGGTGAAGCCTTTATGAAATTGCAGGCGCTGGGTGGCCCGTAGCGTGGGCGCGTTCATCGGTCACGCTCGTGCGCTTGCAGGCGCGCAACTGCCAGCAGTTCCAGGCGGCGTGCGGCGTTCGCATCGTCCAGCAGGCTGCTGGCCTGGCCCGGCAAGCGGCGCCGCCAGTTGGGGTGGGTGTCGGTGGTGCCGGGCAGGTTGGGCTGTTCTTCGCTGCCCAGCGCATCTTCCAGCGGCAGCAGCACCAGCGGCGCGCGCGTGTGGCCCAGGTAACGCACGCTGGCGTCGATCACGTGGTCGGTTTCGTTGCGCACTTCGTCGGTGAAGTTTTGCGGGTCCTGGCTTAACGCCTGGCGCAGGGACTGGCGCTCGCGCTGGCGGTGTTCGCTCCAGTGCTCCACGGTGGGGGTGTCGATCAGGCCCAGCTGGATGTTCCAGTCGATATCGCGGCTGTGCCACCAGCCGTTGAGGGTGGGCAGGTCGTGGGTGCTGGTGGTGGCCAGTGCGTTGTCGGGCCAGTCGAGGATCGGCTTGAAGCGGCCTTCGTAATCCTGTTCAAACAGCAACACGCGCATGCCCAGGATCGAGCGGGCGCTGAGTTTTTCCCGCAGGCCATCGGGCACGGTGCCCAGGTCTTCGCCGAGGACGATGGCCTGGTGGCGGCTCGATTCCAGCGTAAGCAGGCGCAGCAAGTCGTCCACGGGGTAATACAGGTAGGCGCCGTCTTTGGGGGCGGCGTCCATGGGGATCACCCACAAGCGCTGCAGGCCCATGACATGGTCGATGCGCAGCCCGCCAGCGTGGGCGAAGTTGGCGCGCAGCATCTGGATGAACGCACGAAAGCCGTTGCGCTTGAGGCCTTCGGGGGAAAACGCGGAAATCCCCCAGCCTTGGCCCGAGCGGTTGAGGATGTCGGGCGGTGCGCCCACGGTCAGCTCGGCGAGCAGTTCATCCTGAAAACTCCAGGCCTGGCTGCCGCCGCCATCGGCGCCCACCGCCAGGTCGGCGATCAGTCCTACGCCCATGCCACTGCCGCGTGCGGCCTGTTGCGCACGCGCCAGGCAGCGGGCGATCAGCCATTGGCTGAAGGCATAAAAGCCGATTTCGTCGACGTGTTCTTCGGCAAACTGCGCCAGCGCCGGGCTATGGGGCGTGCGCCATGCATCGGGCCAGTGGCGCCAATCAAGGCTTTCGCCGTCGGCGGCGCGCTGGGCTTGCAGCGCTTCGAACCGGCAGTGGTTTTCCAGGGCTTCGCCGCCGGATTGGCGAAAGCTCAGGAAGTCGGCGTATTGCGGGTGGTTGCCCTGGCGGAAGTCGTCGTACAGCGTGCGCAGCAGGCGCTGCTTGGCTTTGGCGGCAGCGGGCCAGTCGATCAGGCTTTGTTGCTCGAGGTCTTGCAGCTCCGTGGCCAGGCCGCTGGTGTCGAGGGCGGCGCGCACGGTGCCGTCCCCCAGGATGCAGCCCGGGGAGGCATACAGGCTGTTGAGAAACAGCCGGCTCGACGGCGAATACGGGCTGTAGCGCTGGGTGTCGGCACTGAACATGGCGTGCATCGGGCTGATGGCAAAGGCGTCGGCGCCGCGTTCGGCGGCGGCGCGGGCCAGTTGCTCCAGCGCCTGGGTGTCGCCAAAACCGCAGTCGCCGGGGCGGCGCAGTGAATAGAGTTGGGCGCTCAGGCCCCAGGCGCGAGCGGTTTGGGTGTCTACCGCTTCGGCCACGCTGTAGCAGCGGGCGGGCGCCACGGCGAGGGTGAACTGTTGACCGGCGATGTGCACCTGTTGGTAGCCCACCGGCAGCGAGCCGGGCAGGTTGGCCTGATCGTCCAGGGTCAGCTCAAGCGTGCTGCCGTCTTCCAGGCGCGCCTGGCATGGGGTACCGGGCGCGAAGTAACGGGCCAGGTCCAGGGGGCTGCCGCTGTCGACGGTCATCAAGGGCGGCAAGTGTTTGTCCTGCTGGATTTGCTCCAGTGCCTGCAAGCTGGCCTCGATGGCGGCGTCGCTGTCGGCCGGGTGACCCAGGCCTTTGAGCACGGCACGCAGGGCATCGGGCTGTACGTGTTGCGGGCGGCCGTTGGCGTCGATCCAATCAACGGCCAAGCCCGCTCGGCTGGCGAGTATTTCCAATTGCGCGTCGCTCAAGGGTGCTCTCCAACAGGGGAATGGGTCAGGCTGACACGGGCGCTGGCGGGCGGCAGGTGCACGTCCCCCGCGCCGTGGGTCATGAAAATGAAGGGGCCCGTGGCCGGGTGCTGCACGGGGTCGGCGCCCAGGTTCAGGTCGATTTGCAGCACCTGGCCGTTGCCCAGGCGCCAGCGTGCCGACACCGCGCCGGGGGCCAATACCTGCGCGCCCAACGCTACGCTTGCAGGCAGGTGCGGCACGAGGTGCTGGTGGCGCAGGCTCAGCAGTTGGCGATACAGCCCGGCATCGTTGCAATCGGTAAGGCCGGGCATGGAGCGCCGAAAGGTTTGCAGCGCGTTGGGGTCCGGGATCTGTTCGCGCCGGTGCGGGTCTTTAAAGGCGGCAAACTCGGCGAACTCGTTGCGCCGGCCTTCGCGGACCGCCTCGGCCAGTTCGCCGGGGTGGTCGGTAAAGAACAGAAACGGCGCTTGGGCGTTGATTTCATCGCCCATGAACATCAATGGGATCATCGGCGACAGCAGTAGCAGCGCAGTCGCCGCCTGCAGCGCCTGGGGCGAGCACAGCTGGTGCAGGCGCTCGCCCAGGGCGCGGTTGCCGATCTGGTCATGGTTTTGCAGGAACAGCACGAACGCGCTGGGCGGCAGGTGGCCGCTGGGTTCGCCCCGGGGCTTGCCGTGCCGGGTGGGCTGGCCTTGATAGATGAACCCTTCGCTCAGGCAACGGGCCAGTTTGGCTGTAGGGTCGCTGGCGAAGTCGGCGTAGTAGGCGTCGGTTTCGCCCGTGAGCAACACGTGCAGGGCGTTGTGGCCGTCGTCGTTCCATTGCGCGTCGAAGTCGTGCTCCAGCAGGTTGGCCTGGTTGAATTCGTTCTCGAGGATCAGCCACACGTGGCGGTCTGGGTCCACCTGCTGGCGGATGCCCTGTGCCAGTGCCTTGAGAAACCCCGGGTTGTCGATGGCGTGCACGGCGTCCAGGCGCAGGCCGTCGAAGCGGTATTCGAGCAGCCACATCAGGGCGTTATCGAGGAAGAAGTCACGCACTTGCGGGCGGTCAAAATCGATGCCAGCGCCCCAGGGCGTGTGTACGTCTTCGCGAAAGAAACCCTTGGCGTAGTGGCCCAGGTAATTGCCGTCCGGGCCGAAGTGGTTGTAGACCACATCCAGGATCACCGCGATGCCGTGGTGGTGGGCGCTGTCGATCAGTTGCTTCAACTGTTCCGGCGTGCCGTAGGCCGCGTGCGGCGCGTACGGCAATACGCCGTCATAGCCCCAATTGCGCTCGCCGGGAAACTGCGCGAGCGGCATCAGTTCGATCGCGGTGATGCCCAGCTCCGCCAGGCGCGGCAGTTGCGCCTCGACATCGGCGTAGCCCCCCAGCGCCCCCACGTGCAGTTCGTAGATCACCGCCTCATGCCAAGGCCGGCCTTGCCACTGGCGGTGTCGCCAGGTGTAGGCCAGCGGATCAACTACCACGCTCAAGCCATGCACATCGGTGTGCTGCGCCCGGGAGGCCGGGTCGGGCACCTCCCGTTCACCGTCGATGTTGTAGCGGTAGCGCGTGCCCGGCGGGCAGCGCAGCTGCACCACAAACCAGCCATCGGCCTGGGGCAGCATGGCCGCCGAGCGGCCATCTTCACATTCGACGCTGACGTAAAACGCGTCGGGGGCCCACAAGGCAAAACGCGTGTGGTGCGCGTCCAGCATGATTGCGCCGTGGGCCCAGTTTTGTTCTGTCCGTGACGGCATTTACCTGGTCTCCCTTTTTACTGCTTGCCCGATCTTCCCAGTGCTTTGGCGACCAATTGCTCGTAAAGCTCGGCATAGGGCTCCACCGCCTGGCACCAGTTGAACGGCGCCGACATGGCGCGGCAACGCATGGCGTTGAGCAGGTCGGGGTAGGCGAACACCTTGAAGGCGCGGGTGAGGGCGCCTTCGAAGCTTTCCACCGTGGACGCGTCGAACAGGAACCCGGTGACGCCGTCTTCGATGGTGTCGGCCAGGCCGCCGGTATTACGCGCCACCGGCAATGAACCGAAGCGCTGGGCGTACATCTGGCTCAGGCCGCAGGGTTCATAGCGCGAGGGCATCAACAGGAAATCGCTGCCGGCAAACATGCGCCGCGCGTCGGTTTCGTTAAAGCCGATGCGTACGCCCACCTGGCCCGGAAAGCGCAGGGCGAGTTCGCGCATGGCTTGCTCGGCTTCCGGTTCGCCACGGCCGATGATGGCGATCTGGCCACCCTGCGCGACGATGCTGCTGGCCACCGCTTCGGTCAGGTCCAGGCCTTTTTGGTAAACCAGCCGGGACACCACTGCAAACAGCGGCCCGGTGGAGTCCTGCAGGCCGAACAGTTGGCGCACATGGTCGGCATTACGGGCCTTGCCTTCCCAGTCGCCGATGTTGAACGGGTGAGTCAGGTGCGTGTCAGTGGAGGCTTCCCAGCTTTCATCGATGCCATTGGGGATGCCGCTGAGCAGGCCGTCGCGGGTCTTGGCGGCGAGGAACCCGTCCAGCCCGCAGCCGAATTCCGGTGTGGTGATCTCGGCGGCGTAGGTGGCACTCACGGTGGTGATGTGGCTGGAATAGGCCATGCCCGCCTTGAGAAATGACATCTTGCCGTAGAATTCCATGCCTTCCTGTTGCAGGGCGTGGTCCGGAATCCCCAGCTCAGGGCATGACGCCAGGCTCACCACGCCCTGATAAGCCAGGTTGTGAATGGTGAACAGGGTCGGCGTGCGTGAGCCGCGCCAGTGCATGTAGGCCGGGGCCAGGCCGGCCGGCCAGTCATGGGCGTGCACCAGGTCTGGACGCCAGTGGATCTGTGCCAGGTTGGCGGCCATATCGGCAGCGGCCAGGCCCAGGCGTGCGAAGCGGATATGGTTGTCGGGCCAGTCGCGCCCGTTGTTGGCGCCGTAGGGCGTGCCTTCGCGCTCGTAGAGTTCGGGGCAGATCAGCACGTAGACCACCAGGCCATCCTTGAGGTCCATGCGCCCGATCTTGCACGGCGGCAATGCCGCGTGGCCGCCCAGCTCACCCACGATGTGGATCGGGTTGTCGCTGTCCATCACCTGCGGGTAGCCCGGAATAAGTACGCGCACATCGTGCAGATGGGCCATGGCCCGGGGCAGGGCGGCGGACACATCGCCCAGGCCGCCGGCCTTGATCAGGTCGGCGAATTCGGAGGTGACAAACAGCACTTTTTTGCGATTGGGGTTGTGTTTCACCACCGGCCTCACCGTGTTAGGCAAGTCGACCAACGCGGTCGGACCTCCCGCCGGCTTGCTAAAACGCTCTCCCTGAGTTTCCAAACCGGCACTGATCATAGCTCTCTCCCCTGCATTGGTAGATTGATGGCTGGCCGCCATCAACGATGATTCGCCGCATCCTGCGGTCAGGCGCACAAGCAATTCTCAGACTGGCAAGGCGTATGCCAGTCGCGCTCAAATCAACAATAGATTGGACGAACGGGCATTCGGCGGGCGCCGTGTGTGCTCGTGTCACCTTTAAAGCTTGACCTGCGGCAGAGTTTGAAAGTTTCGATTTTTTGCGGGGTTTTTGTTTTGGAACGGACCCATCGGTCATGAGTCTAGGACAGATTCCTTGGCCCGCGAGGGCTGTAGGACTTTTTTGTAGGACAAAAACTTTGTAACCGTTGCGATAGCGCAAACAATGCAGGCCCGCGCGTGATTGGCGCGGGCGCTGCAATAAGTTGGTGCGTCAGCCGAGGACGCGAATCGGCGCGTTGGCGGACCAGGCCTGGATGTCTTCGATCATTTGCTCATAGAACAGGCGATAGTTCTGTTGGCTGACGTACCCCACGTGCGGGGTGGCAAGCACATTGGGCAAGCGACGGAACGGGTGGTCGACCGGCAACGGTTCTTCGGCGAACACATCCAGTGCCGCGCCAGCCAAATGCCCGTGGGTGAGCGCATGGATCAGCGCCGGCTCGTCAACGATCGGCCCGCGCGCGGTGTTGATCAGGTGCGCGGTCGGCTTCATCCAGCCCAGCGCCTGCGCGTCCACCAGGCCCCGGCTGCGTTCGCTGAGCACCAGGTGCACCGACAACACATCGGCCTGCTCGAACAGCTCGCGCTTGCTGACCCAGGCCACGCCCGACTCGGCAGCCCGCTCAGGCGTGAGGTTTTCACTCCAGGCGATCACCTGCATACCGAATGCCTGGCCGAAGCGCGCGACTTTTTGCCCGATGCTGCCCAAACCGAGGATCCCCAGGGTCTTGCCGTGCAGATCGCCGCCCAGGCCGATTTGCCAGTCACCGGCGCGCAACGAGTTGGCTTCGGCCAGCAGGTTGCGGGTCGACGCCATGATCAGCGCCCAGGTCAGCTCCGGCGCAGCGTGTTTGTAGCTGTCGGTGCCGCACACCTGAATCCCCAGGGCTTTGGCCGCCGGAATATCCAGGGCCGCGTTGCGCATGCCGCCGGTCACCAGCAGCTTCAACTTGGGCAAGCCTTGCAGCAGCGCCTTGTCAAAGATGCTGCGTTCACGCATCACGCAAATCACGTCGAACGCCTGCAAACGTTCAATCATCGTCGGCGTATCGGCCGGGTAGTCGTGCACGAAGTGGACCTGACCCACAGCCTCCAGCACCGACCAATCCACCACGCCGCTCGCCACACGTTGCCAATCATCAATGACTGCGATCTGTACCGACATTCACGTTTGCCTCGAAAAAGGTTGGGTTAAAGCGCTTTGAGCCGTTGCGGCAGCGCATGGATGAATCGGGGGCCGACGTCCTGAATAGCCTGCCCATGAAGCCTGGGTCTAGCGCTGGCAGTTTACACAGACCGTTGAGGTGAAGGGGGACACCGGTGTTGGGTTCGATGACGGGAAATCGGCTATTTGAGTGTGTCTTGAAGCCAATTTGAATTTAAGCGAATCCTCTTCGGCACGGTCAGGTCGAACTCCGCTAAAGCAGAACTTCATAGGTCGCGTATGGCGTCATTTTGATCGAGCACGAACTCTAACCCGATACCCACTTCCTTCAGCGTCTGTGCGGCACGGTCAATAAAGAATTCGCCTTGCTCGGGCAGCTCATATAAGCCGTTGATACGAATGATGGGATGCTTGCCGAGTGCGTTGGGGATCTGGGTGTAAATCTCACCGCTTTCGATGAACGCAACGTAGGTGTTGAGCTTGTCTTGCAGCAATTGCAGGTGTTCACCTTGCTCAGCTTTACCGCCCCATTCAAGGTGGTCAGAGATATACAGCACCACGTTGTCAGGCTCCCAAGTTGGGATCGCCCAGATATCGATGACCTGTGGATTAGTAATGGACATGTCTACTCATCTAGGTTTCGGTTGAACACTGCCGACGCGGGTGAGGCCACCGCACCAGCGTCGGGCGCATTTCATAGTCGCCTGGAAAGCGCTGGGTTAAAGCGCCTTGAGCCCTTGCAGCAGCGCTTGGTGAAACTTGGCCGGTTCTTCCATTTGCGGGGCGTGGCCCAACCCCTGGAACTCCACCAGGGTGGCGTGGGGAATCAGCTTGGCCACCTGTTTGCCCAGCACGTCGTAGTGGCCGATCTTGGCCTTGACCGCCGGTGGCGCGATGTCGCTGCCAATGGCGGTGGTGTCCGAGGTGCCGATCATCAATAAGGTGGGCATCTGCAAGTCCTTGAACTCGTAGTACACCGGCTGGGTGAAGATCATGTCGTATATCAAGGCTGAGTTCCAGGCGACCTGGGTATGCCCCGGGCCTTTGTTCAGGCCGGCGAGCATGTCGACCCAACGGTCGTATTCGGGCTTCCAGCGGCCGACGTAGTAGGTGTTGAGTTCGTACTTGCGGATGCCGTCGGCGTTGAGTTTCAGTTCGCGCTCGTACCATTGGTCCACGCTGCGATAGGGCACGCCCAGGGCTTTCCAGTCTTCCAGGCCGATAGGGTTGACCAGCGCCAGTTGCTCGGTTTGCTCGGGGTAGAGCAGGGCGTAGCGGGTCGCCAGCATGCCGCCGGTGGAGTGGCCCAGGATCGTGGCCTTTTGAATGCCCAGCTTTTCCAGCAGTTGGTGGGTGTTGATCGCCAGTTGCTGGAAGCTGTACTGGTAGCTGTCCGGCTTGCTGGAGGTGCAGAAGCCGATCTGGTCCGGTGCAACCACCCGGTAACCGGCGTCGCTCAGGGCCTTGATCGAAGCGTCCCAGGTGGCGCCACAAAAGTTCTTGCCGTGCAGCAACACCACGCTGCGACCGTTGGGCGTGCCCTTGGCGGGCACGTCCATGTAGCCCATTTGCAGGGCTTTGCCCTGGGACTGGAAGTTGAAATGCTCGACCGGGTAAGGGTATGCAAAACCCTGCAGTTCGGGACCATAGGCCGGGCCGTCGGCAACGGCGGGCGCGGTGCCGGCAAGCAGCACGGCGGCAAGGCAAAACGAGCGGGTGAGGGGCATGGGCACGGCTCCGAAAACAATGCCCGGATGCTGTTGGGGGAGGATTAACGCAGGATTAAATCCAGTGCAGCGTGAACAGCGCCAGCACGCTGTAGCGCGTGGCCTTGGCCAGCGTCACCAGTAGCACAAAGCGCCACAAGGGTTCGCGCATCACCCCGGCCACCAGGGTGATGGGGTCGCCGATCACCGGCACCCAACTGAGCAGCAACGCCCCATAGCCCCAGCGCTGGTAGTGGCTGCGCGCTTTTTCCAACTGCCGGGGTGTGATCGGAAACCAGCGCCGGTCCTTGATGCGTTCGACCGAGCGCCCCAGCAGCCAGTTGACCACCGAGCCCAGCACATTGCCCAGCGTGGCCACCAGCAACAGCCCGGCAACGCTGAAATGCCCGCTGAGCATCAGCCCCACCAGCACCGCTTCCGATTGCAAGGGCAGCAGCGTGGCCGCGCCAAAGGCGGCAGCGAACAGGCCCAGGTAGCCGGTGAGCATCGGTCAATGTGCCGGGTAGTCAGCCACCACCACGTCGTTGCCTTCACGGGTCAGGCCGATGACTTGATAGGCCTCGCGTTTGTCGCCCATTTCCATGCCCGGCGAGCCCAGCGGCATGCCCGGTGCGGCGAGGCCCAGCAGGTCATCGCGCTTGCGCAGGGCCAGCACCTGGTCGGCGGGCACGTGGCCTTCGACAAATTTGCCGTCGATCACGGCGGTATGGCAGGACGCCAGGCGCGGGGCCACGCCCAATCGTTGCTTGACCGCGCTCATGTCTGCCTCGACATGGTCATTGACCTTGAACCCGTGACTTTCCAAGTGGCTGATCCATTTCTTACAGCAGCCGCAGTGGGCGTCACGGTGGACGTCAATCGGGATCAACTCGGCGGCCTGGGCCATAGCGGTCATGCACAGGCCAGACAGCAGCGCCCATCGCAGGGTGGTTTTCATCGTTTATTTATCCGGTTGGCGGCGACAAGGCGCGCATTCTCGCCGCTTTTGAACGTAGAAATTTTCGGATGTGTTTCGAGTTTTTACCAAGTGCCCGACAGGCTTGCCAGGCCTGTGGGTCGAGGGGCAGGTCAAATGGGCGGCATTTCGAGGCGTTGCTTGAGGTGGTCCAGGGCCTGGTGGGACAGCGCGACCATGCGGTCGTGCAGGCAGGCCAGTTGCAGCTCGGTTTCATAGGTCAACACCCGTTTGAACAGGGTGCCGCCCTTTTTGGCCTGCAACACATAATGGATACAGCCGTCCACGGCCAACGAGGTGAACACGGTCTTGAATTCCCGGGGCGGCTGGGCGACTTGCACCCGGTAGCTCATGAGTACCTGCACACCCATCAGGTCGATGGTTTCGCTGAAACGGTGCCCGGCGGGCAGCGGGCCCTGGGTGCCGGTGTCGGCGCCCAGGGAGCTGGGATGCCATTCATGCCAGCGATCGGGCTGGGTGACGTAGTCGTAGACGGTTTCGATAGGGGCCTGGATAAAGCGCTCCAGGCTGATCCGCTCCAGACGGATCGAATGCTCAACTGCGTGCATTGCACACCTCCTGTGTCGCGAGACTAAGCACTTCGACCCTTCAGAGTAGTCCCACTCCCGCGCATTGCACGGGAGCGAGGGGGCTATTTTTCAGCGCACCCGGAAGCGGCTCATCAACGCGATCACCCGGCCATTGGCCGCCAGCAGGTCCTGGGTGTTGTGCTCGGTGGCGTGGCCGCTTTGCACAAGCTCATCGACCATGTGGCGGATGTGCACCATGCTGCGGTTGATTTCTTCGGTCACCGCGCTTTGCTGTTCGGCGGCGGTGGCGATCTGGGTACTGAGGTTGTTGATATGGCCCACCGAGCTTGCCATCTCGTCCAGGCCGCTGTTGACCCGCTCGGTCGCGTCGGCGGCCGACTGGCAACTGGCCTGGGTGGCTTCCATGGCCGACACCGACGAACTCACGCCCGAGGTCAACCGCGCCAGCATTTCGTTGATTTGCGAGGTGCTGGCCTGGGTGCGGGCGGCCAGGGCGCGCACTTCGTCGGCCACCACCGCAAACCCGCGCCCTTGCTCGCCCGCCCGCGCCGCTTCAATGGCCGCGTTCAGGGCCAGCAGGTTGGTCTGGCCGGCAATGGCGCCGATCACGTCCAGGGTTTCGGTGATGCGTGCCGCGTCCTGGCGCATGTTTTCAACGGTTTGTGTGGCACTGGACACTTCGCCGACCAGCGCACTGACGCTGCGCGAGGCTTCCCCGACCACCACCCGCGAGCGGTCGGCGTGTTCGTTGGCGCGTTGGGTGAACGCGGCGGTTTCGGCAGCGTTGGCGGCCACGGTGTCGGCGGTGGAGCTCATTTGGGTGATGGCGGTCACGGTCTGGTCGGTTTCCGAGGCATGGCGCACCAGAATCTGGTTGGCCTGCGCCGACGTTTGCTGCAACTGCACCAGGCTCGACGACATCGCACCGGTGGCTTGGGTGACTTCGCCGATCATGTTTTGCAGGTACGCGATAAAACGGTTCACCGAGTGGCCAATGGCGCCCAGTTCGTCTTCGGCGCGGATGGTGATGCGTCGGGTCAGGTCGGCATCACCGGCGGACAGCGCGTCGATATTGCTTTTGAGCGCGTGCATGCGTTGCACCAGTTGGCGAATCGCATAAGCGGCCAGCAACACCAACAGCACCACCATGGGGATCTGCAACCAGGCCAGGCTGCTGAGCACGTCATCGCGTTGGGCGGTGAGCAGTTGGGTGGGCAGGGCGGTGGCGAGGAACCACGGGGTGCCTTCGATAGGGCGCATGAAGAACGTGCTGTCCACGCCCTGGTTGTCGAACTCGTGGCGTTGCAGGCCGTTGTCGCGTTGGGCCAGCGCCGCGCTGACCTGGGCGGCAAACGCCGAGGTGCCGGTAAGTTCGCTGATGTTTTTTAGCACCACCGGGCCACTGATACGGGTGCTGTTGCTGATGATCTTGCCGTCGCCTTCGACGATCAGCATTTGCCCGCCGAGGTCTTTTTCCTGGGTGGCCACCAGGTCGTTGAAGAAACCCAGGGTCACGTCAATGGTGGCCACGCCATAGGGCACGCCATCGCGCTGGATGGCCATGGCGCAGTTGGTGCGCGGTTCCTGGCTGGCGTCGTCCTTGTAGGCGGCCGCCCAGGCGCACTGGCTACGGGGCGAGGCCGCCCTTGTACCAGCTCTGGTCGTAGTAGTTGGGGGCGGGGTCGCTGTTCCAGAACGTGTTGACCGCCAGCTTGCCCGACGCGTCGCGGTGCCAGAACGTACTGTGCTTATTGCGCCCCGGCGTGCGCTGGCCCGGCAGCGGCCAAATACCGCCGCCGAACACTTTCAGTTCGCCGTACTGGTCCACCAGGCCGGGCAGCACCTTGTCGATGGCATCGCTGTCGAGCAGGGGGATGGTTTGGGTGATGCTGCGCTGCTGGGCCTGAACCTTGTTCAACTCGTTCTGGATCTGGCGCGCCACTTCGGCGATGCGGTTGAGCACCACCTGTTCTTCGGTGTGGCGCAACGTGGGGGCGACCATCTGGCCGATGCCCACCACCGTCAGCACGAACAACAACAGGACGAACAGCACCAAAAACAGGGTGTAGCGGGCTTGGATAGAACGTAATGAGGGCATGGACTCGTCCTTGCGAAGCGTTATTCGGGCTTTGTTCGAGCTTCGACAGGCTATCGGCTTGGCAAGGGCGAGCTTTAGGCGTGGACCGGCACAAAGGTGACTTCAACCTTGAGCCTTGCGATACGCCCCCGGCTGGACCCCGGTGACTTTATGAAACGCACGGGTAAAGGCTGCGACCGACTGATACCCCACGGCAATGCACACATCCGCCACGGTCTGGTCCCGTTTGAACAGCTCGCAGGCATGGCGCATGCGCATCATCAGCAACACTTGCCCCGGCGACTGGCCGCACAGTTCGTTGAACCGCTTGAAAAACGCCGAGCGCGAGAGGCCGGTGCAGGCGGCCATGCTTTCCAGGGTCCAGGGGTCGGCCGGGCGGGCGATCAGTTGCTCCAGCAGGCCGGAGAACGCGGGTTGCCGGGCCAGGGCCGCGAGGCCGCCGAGTTCGGGGTTGTCCACCACTTGTTGGCGCAGCACGTACAGGAACAACAGGTGGCACAGGCGCTCAAGCAGCGCCGAGGAGGGCGCCGGGGTGCGTTCGCATTCTTGCAGGATCAATTCAAACAGGTTGCGCGCGGCGGTCAGCGACGGGTCGCCGGCCCGCAGGATGATCCACGCAGGCAGGGTATCGACGATCAGCGCCGACAAACCCGACTGAAAGTGAAAGAACCCGCACACCAGGCCCACGCCGTCGGTGGCCTGGCTGTCCAACGGCACCATGGGCTTGCGCGGGCAGTGCAGGGCCGCCTCGGCGGTGGCTTCGCCAGACAGGCGGTAGGCCAGGTCACTCAACAGAAACACCGCGTCGCCGTGATTCAGCGCGTACGGAGTGGGGTCGCCGTCGATGTGCAGCCAGCATTGCCCCTGCACGGCCAGGTGAAAACTGGCGCTGGCCAGGCCATGGGTGCTGGCATGCCAGTCGCCGCAATAACGGCCGACGTGAAACAGGCTGGTGTTGAGTTCGAGGCTGTCTAATAACCAATCGACGAGGACACTGGATGATTTCATCTAATGCAAAGACTCAAGAGCAAGTAATCGCTACTTTAGACTATTGAGCACTTTTTTTATAACCAACAGACTTGGCACACGAATTCATCAGGAGACCACTCCATGTCCCGCGTACCGTTGTTGACCCTCGAAACGGCCCCTGAAGCCGCCAAACCCTTCCTGGAAAACGCCCTCAAAGGCTCGGGTTTCATCCCGAACCTGCTGGCGGTGCTGGCCAATGCCCCGGCGGCGTTGGAAACCTACATCACGGTTTCTGGCCTGAACGCCAAGTCGGACCTGAGCCTGGCCGACCGCGAAGTGGTGCAACTGATCGCGGCGACCAACCACGGTTGCGATTTTTGCGTGGCCGGGCACACGGCAGTTGCCCGCAACAAGGCCAAGCTGCCCGAAGCGGTGATTGAGGCCCTGCGCGCACGCGGCGAGCTGCCCAACGAGCGTTATGAGACACTGGCCGCCTTTACCCGCGAAGTGATCGCCACCCGTGGGGATGTCAGCGATGCAGGTTTCGAGCAGTTTCGTGCAGCGGGCTTTACCGATGCTCACGCGCTGGAGGTCATTTTGGGCGTCAGCCTGGCCACCCTGTGCAACTTCGCCAACGTGTTTGCCCGTACGCCGCTGAACCCGGAACTGGCGCAATACCGTTGGGAAAAACCGGCAAGCTGAAGGCGCGCAAGCGTTCGCGATGGCAAACAGGATGTAACAAGGAGAGACATGAATGCTTGACCCAATCTTGAGCCGCTGGCTCGATGTTCAAGCGCAGGCCCTGGACGTGGGCAGTTGCGATCCGCAAGAAGTGCTGCCGCGCTTGGCAGAGTCGAATGTATTGCGCATCGGCGTGCCCAAAAACCTCGGTGGCCTGGGCGGTGACGTGACAGGCGCGGTAGAGGCCATTGCCGACGTCGCCAGCCATTCCCTGGCAGCGGCCTTTGTGTGCTGGGGCCAGCGTTCCTTTATCGAATACCTGCTGCAAAGCCCGAACGCACGGTTGCGCGAGCAACTGCTGCCGGACCTGCTCAGCGGCAAGCTGGCCGGGGCGACCGGGCTGTCCAATGCGATGAAGTTTTTGTCGGGCATCGAATCGCTGCAAATCAGCGCCGAGCCCACAGACCATGGTTGGACCCTCAACGGGCGCCTGCACTGGGTGACCAACTTGCGCAAGAACGGTTTTGTCGCCGCCGCGGCCATCGAGCATGCGCGGGGCGGTACGCCGTTTATCCTGGCCATTCCCGATTCGGTGGCGGGCCTGCAGCGTTCGCGTGACCTGGAGCTGTTGGGCTTGCAGTCCAGCAACACGGCGGCGCTGGGCTTTGAAGGGGTGGAACTGAGTCGCGACTGGCTGCTGCACGAAGACGCCCGCAAGTTCCTGCCTGCAGTGCGCCCGGCGTTCCTGGGCTTGCAATGCGGCATGTCGATTGGCCTGGCGCGGCGCTCGCTGGCGGAGGTGGCCAATCACCTGGGCTCCAGCCGTACCGTGCTGCGCGAGGAGTTGGAAGCGCTGCGCATGACCCTGGACCAGTTGGTCACCGACCTCAAGAAAGGCCTGTTGTCGGGCCGTTTCGCGACAGAACCGGTGCCGTTGTTCCGCCTGCGCATCGGCCTTGCGGAAACGGCCGCCAGCGCTGTGCAGCTGGAGTTGCAGGCCAGCGGCGGCAAAGCCTACCTCACCGCCCACGGCAGCGGGTTTGCGCGGCGCTGGCGCGAGTCGGCGTTTGTGCCGATCGTCACGCCGAGCCTGGTGCAACTGCGCACCGAGTTGAACCGCCAGGCCGCTCTATGAGCCAGGCGGTACTCAAGGCCGAGGGCATTTGCCTGGGGTACGCGGGCCGGTCGGTGTTGGAAGGCTTCGATTTGCAGCTGCAACCGGGCGAAGTGGTGTCTATCCTCGGCCCCAGCGGCGTGGGCAAATCCAGCCTGCTGCGTGTGCTGGCCGGGTTGCAGGCGCCGCAGGGCGGTAGCATTCGCCTGTTGGGCGAGCCGTTGAGCGGCCCCCATCCCCGTGTGGCCGTGGCGTTTCAGGACCCCAGCCTGTTGCCATGGCTGAGCCTTGAAAAAAACGTCGCGTTTGGCCTGGATTTCGCCCGGCAGCCGCACTTGAGTACGGATGAGCGGCGCCAGCGCGTGGACCACGCGATCGCCGCCGTGGGCCTGGAGCCTGCGCGTCAGCAGTTCCCGGCGCAGTTGTCCGGCGGCATGGCCCAGCGCACCGCGCTGGCCCGCTGCCTGGCACGTCAACCGCAAGTGCTGTTGCTGGACGAGCCGTTCGGCGCGCTCGATGAAGTGACCCGCACCGACATGCAACACCTGTTGCTCAAGGTCAACCGCGAGCAAGGTTCGGCAGCGGTGCTGATTACCCACGATATTGATGAAGCGTTGCTGCTGTCCGACCGGATTCTGCTACTGGGCAACCGCCCGGCGCGGACGTTGGGTGAATGGCATATCGACCTGCCGCAACCGCGGGATGAACAGGTGGACGCCATCGGCGCGCTGCGCATCGAGATCCTCAAGACCTTACGGCAGGCGAGCCGCCCCGACCCTCAACCCTCTCAACCTTCATTAGCAGGAGCTTAAACCCATGTGTCTGGATGACCTGACCCACTCGCGCCGTGACTTTCTCAAACTCTCGGCCGTGCTCAGCGCCGCCGGGGCACTGCCATTGTTGAGCAGCTTGCAGGCGCGCGCCGCCGCCGAGCCGGACGCGCCTGTGCGCATCGGTTACTTGCCGATCACCGACGCCACGCCGCTGCTGGTGGCGCACAACAACGGCCTGTTCGAGGCCGAAGGCATCAAGGCCGAGCGCCCGGTGCTGCTGCGCAGTTGGGCCCAGGTGATCGAGGCGTTCATTTCTGGCCAGGTCAACGTGATCCACCTGCTGTCGCCCATGACCGTGTGGGCCCGTTACGGCAGCCAGGTGCCGGCCAAGGTCGTGGCCTGGAACCATGTGGGTGGGTCGGGCCTGACCGTGGCGCCGGGCATTACCGACGTCAAGCAACTGGGCGGCAAGTCGGTGGCGATTCCGTTCTGGTATTCGATCCATAACGTGGTGGTGCAGAAACTGTTTCGCGACAACGGCCTGACCCCGGTCGCCCGCGCCGCTGGCAGCGCACTGGCCGCCAATGAAGTCAACCTGATCGTGCTGCCGCCGTCGGACATGCCGCCGGCCCTGGCCAGCAAGCGTATCGATGGCTACATCGTCGCCGAGCCGTTCAACGCCCTGGCCGAGAACCTCAACGTGGGCCGCGTGCAGCGTTTTACCGGCGACGTGTGGCGCAATCACGCCTGCTGCGTGGTGTTCATGCACGAGCAAGATCTGAACAACCGCCCGGAGTGGTCGCAAAAAGTGGTCAACGCCATCGTCAAAGCGCAGGTCTGGACCCGCGACAACCGCGAAGAGGCGGTGAAGCTGTTGTCCAAGGACGGCCCGAACCGCTACACGCCTCATGCCGAACCCGTATTGAGCAAAGTGCTGGCCCCGGCGGCCAGTGATCGTGCGGCCTACCTGGCCGATGGCGCGATCCAGCATGCCAACTGGGACGAACACCGCATCGACTTCCAGCCTTACCCGTTCCCCAGTTACACCGAGGAACTGGTGCGCCGCCTCAAAGACACGCTGATCGAAGGCGACAAGCGCTTCCTCGCCGACCTGGACCCGGCCTTTGTCGCCAAAGACCTGGTGGACGACCGTTTTGTGCGCAAAGCCATCGAAGCGGTGGGCGGCATGAAAACCTTTGGCCTGGCAGACAGCTTTGAGCGCAGCGAGGAGATTGGCGTTTGAACAACGGTAAAACCGTGACCTGGCCGGGGTGGTTGCTCGGCCTCACCGGGCTTTTGGGGCTGCTGTTGCTCTGGTGGCTGGGGGTGAAAGTGTTTGGCGAAGCGGGGGGGCTGTCGGCGCGTTTTTCGTTGCAGGCGACCCTGGCCAGCCTGTGGGAATTGCTGGGGCGCGGCGAGCTTTACCTGCACATCGCGGTGAGCCTGAAGCGGATTTTTGTCGGGCTGTTCCTGGCCTTGCTGGTGGGCGTGCCGCTGGGCTTGCTGGTGGGCAGTTCACGCAACCTGGAGGCCGCGACCACACCGGCGTTTCAGTTTTTGCGGATGATCTCGCCGCTGTCATGGATGCCGATCGTGGTGATGTTGATGGGGGTGGGCGACCAACCGATCTACTTTCTGCTGGCGTTTGCGGCCGTGTGGCCGATTCTGCTCAACACCGCGGCGGGTGTGCGCCAGCTTGACCCGCGCTGGTTGCAGTTGAGCAAGAGCCTGAGCGCGACCCGTTGGGAAACCTTGCGCCGGGTGATCATTCCCGGGGTAACGGGGCATGTGTTGACCGGCGTGCGCCTGGCCATCGGCATTCTGTGGATCGTGCTGGTGCCGTGCGAGATGCTCGGGGTCAGCGCGGGCCTGGGGTATTACATCCTCGATACGCGGGATCGGCTGGCATATTCAGAGCTGATGGCGATGGTGCTGTTGATTGGCTTGCTGGGTTTTGCGCTGGACACCCTGGCGCGGTGGCTGCATCGGCGTTGGGTGCACGAGCGCTGAGATTGCCTGGCTGCATGCCCGGGTTTCAGGCCCGGGCTGTTCCCGCCCGCTGAGACGCGTAAATCTGGAACTGATTCTCTTTTATCGCCACTCATTTGGGTTCTGTGAGTGGGGCGCTCGTGCGCTCAATTCCAAGGCTTTTAACCATGCCAGCGATCCCGAGAAAATATGCAGCCGATCATCGCCTCACGATCTTACTCCGCGGCCTCCTTGTCAGATGCGCGTCCGGTTGAAAGCTCGGCGCGGCCCAAGCGGGGGCAGGTGTTTCTGACCACGCATCATTTGCCGGTCATTATCACCGACAACCTGCGCGCCCAGTTCTACAGGAGCAAGCACAAGGCAGAGCCGGCAGACATGAGCAATTACTTTGTCATTTCTACCGAGCAGCAGAACAAAAAGAGGGTGGTCGGCGAACTCGCCGAGGTCAACATGTTCAGGGGCAACGAGTTCCTGCGCGATGCGAACGCGTTTGCCGACCCCAAGGCGCCACAGGTGTTTCATAAGCCGGTTGAGGGGTATGTGGGCATGGACGGGCATGTCTATACGCCAACGATGACGCCCCATGAAGAAGAGCAACTGCACTCGGCAATGCTGACGTTGATGGGCGAGCATACGGTCAATTCTGTGGTGGCCTTGCCGGTCACCAAGACCAGGGACGGTGATTGGCTGCTCAATGTCCATCGTCATCAGGAAACCGAGGCCGACTGGGGCTTTAAACAGGATTTTGTCGCCACACCGGGCGGGATGGTCACCGCCAACCCGCGTGACCCGAAGGCCATTCTCAGCACGCTTTATCAAGAGCTGAATGAGGAAACAGGCTTTACCGAGCCCAAGGACCTGAGCATCAACGGCATGATGTTCGACGCCAAGGCCAAGGTGATGTATTTCGTGGTTTCCACGCCACAGGCGATTGCCGAATCCGAAGGCTCGGCGCCCCCTCAAGCGGGGTATTCGCCTTTCTTCAACAGGCTCAAGCCCAATGAAGAATACGCGGACCCCGAGGTACGGGCCGCGGCGGCACAAGGCAAGATCATCTGCGCGGCGCGTCAGGACGGTAAGTTTGACTTGACGATGTCGCGCAATTTACCGCTTAACCTTAAAGACCCCGCCTTGCCACTGGTCAGTCCTGAGAAAAAAGAAGGGCGAGGCCTGACGGCGGGCCTCGCCCAGGACAAAATGTTGGGGCGGTTCAACATGTTTGCCAATCAGGACGTCAGGGAGTTGTTGGCAAACGCGCTCTGATGGAGTTGCTACATCGGTGTGCGTCAGGTGACTTTCCTGAAAATCTGGAAGTCACCCGCCATTTCTCCGGTCTTCAGCGATTTTTCCGGGTCTGGCAACGGGTGGGTACTGCGCATCGCAATATTCTGCTGGCCTTCATAAATGCTGATGCCAATCCCGTTTGTCAGCTCGGTAATTCCGGGGACGCCTTCGCAGGTCATCAAATGTGACCGCCCGACCAGCACCACCGATTTCCCGCCATTGGCATGTTGCTCGATGGTGCGCGCGGCGAAGTAGTTGAACTCTTCGAGGCGCTGGCGCGAGAGCGGGGTGTCCGGTTGAATGTTGTGATACAGGCCGGGCGTGTCCTTGCGCCGGGTGAGCCAGTAATGCTCGAGCGGGATGACCTGTATACCGTTGGCCCGGGCTTTTTCAAGCAGGTCGGCCAAGGCCGGGAATTTGCCCGGCGTACGCGCGTTGGCACCGAGCGTGCCCAGGCCTGCATCGCGCCAGCCCCCTTTGCCGTCCTGCAACAGACCCTCACAGAACAGTGATTTGACGCCCTTGGCCTTGTAGGTGTCCATGGCGTCGTACAGCGTCTGGAAGCTGGACATGCCGCGATGGGACTCGCCCACGACCAGCACGTCGGTATGGTCCAGAGCCTGGCTCATCAGTGTGTTGGCAGTGGCGGGAACGTTCAGGGCGGGAAGGGCCGGGCGCGTCACCGGCTTGCTGTAGTAGGCGCGCATGTCCTCGCGAAACCGTTCGCGGGTGGCTTCAAGCCTTGAGGGGGTGAAGTGCGCGTGGACTTCCTTGGCCTGGGTGTTGACCAGGTAGTCGCCCGGTAGCAAGTGATCGGTCTTGCGGGGCAGCACGGGCACGCGGGTGGGCGCGAAAGGCGGGTGAGAGTTGACGGCCACCGGGTTGTAGCGATGCGTGCCGGTGCCGAGGCTATGGCGGTCCGGTGGCATCAAAGTGCCCGCATCGGCCCAGGTGCTGGGCGTGAAATCGTCCAGGGGCGGGCCATAGGGCTGTTGCGTCGCACGATTGTAGTGATACCACTGGTCGTCGTGCAGGACGGCGGTGGTGTGAAGGCTGTCGTTGCCCACCCGCAGTTCGCCGCTGGCGCAGATGCCATGCAGGCTGCTGGCGGTCAACAGGTCTTGCCCGTCGGCGGCGCGAAACAGCGCCTTGAAGCGCTCGCTGCCATGGCTGATGGCCTTTGCCGACCCTTCAAGCACACCCAGCACGCCACTTGCCGGGTTGAGTTCGCCAATCGCGGCGGCGCCGAGAATTTTGACGCCCTTGAGCAGCTTATGGGCCACCGAGCCGGTGGTGCCGATGACTTTGATCGCCTTTGCGCTGGCGCCGACGCCCGCCGTGACGAAACCGAAAATATCAACCGCCAGGTCAGCGATCCCGGCCCCGATCTGGCCGTCCTTGAAGTGATGGATGGCAGAGCGCAGCGGAATCAGGTCGAGCAGGAAGTTCTTCAGCATGTCCTGTTGGCCGCGCTCCTGGTCGAAGGAGGTCATGCCTCGGGCCTGGGCGTCGAGGCCGAGGGCCTCCAAGTACACGTCGGCGAGGTATTGAGTCCGTTCGCTGGAAAAACTCTGCGGCAGCAGGTGGCTATGGGCGATGGGCCGCTGCTCAGTGTCGCTGCGGGGGATGAATCGCTCGATTTTGTAGAGGGTATTACCGATGCGCCGACTGCCGGGAACGCTGCCGGGCAGCCGGGGCGTGTTGCGGACCAGGCCGTGTTCGGGGTCGAGTTCGTAGACATAACGGGTTTGGTTGTGTTCGATCTTTATCAGCAGGCTGTTTTTCCGGCTTTCCAGGGTGTCGCTGAGCACGCCCGGTGCGTAGGTTGATTCTTTGAAAAACTCAAGCTGACCGTAGGCAAAGCGCTCGCGGTCTTCCACCGGCAGGCGAGCGATCAACTGCTTGACCAGCGTGGCGTGCACCTCCTTGTGTTCGGCCAGTTCCGGCTCGAAAGTGCCCGGGATATCGATGCTTTTATTGAAGGCGTTGAAGGCTGCTATGGGGATGCGCGCATCGCGGGTTTCCCACGAGTGGGTGTTGCTGCCTTCCATGAGGATGTCCAGCATTGAGCGCGAGCCGGGGTTGAACTCGGTGTCTTTGATCGACAGGGTCCGGGCTTCAAATACGCTGTCCTCGATACCCGCAAACTGCTGTTTGAGTGCTGCCAGTGCCAAGGCTTTACGGCTGGGCAGTGGGGTTTGGAGCCGCTCGGCAGCGGACTTCAGTGTGTGCAACTGTTGGTTGAACGTGGCGCGCGTGAGGTCAAGTGCTTGGGGCGTGTAGTGCTCGTCATTTTTGCGGGGCAGGTAACCGTTGCACACGCCCCAGTCGATCAGCGCCTCTCGCAGCAGGGGCGCGGGGGGCGCTTGCGTCAGGGTGTGGGTGGTGTCCATTAGCTGGGCATATGTCATGCGGTGCGCAGACCCTTGAACCTGCGCTTCTTGCCTGGCCACCGCGATGCACAGTGTGGCCCAGGCGTGGCTGCCGTACACCACGTGGTCGGGAATGTCCTTGACCAGAAACACCGGGGCCACGCGTGCCAGCAGCAGCCGGGCCGCCAGCTCGCCTGCATCGGTGCGGCGTTCGCTCTCCAGGTGGCGGCCCAGGGCGTTGATCACGGCGCTGGCCGGTTTGCCCCAATGGGCGGCGCTGGCGAGGTTGAAACCGGCCACGCTGTTGCGTTGCGGGGTGTCGATGGATTCTGGATCCAGCCCGATGTGAAGGGCGGCGAGCAGGTAGTCCGTTTTACTGGTGGCAGTGGGAAAACCCGCGAGCTTGGTCTGTAGGGCTTCGCCCAAGGCTTGGGCGCGAGGGGTACGCAGCAACTGCTCCAGGGCGGCGGCGGGGTCACGCAACACCTGCGGTGGCAGCCGCTGGCCCTGGAGCAAATACCCCAGCGCGCCCTGCCGTCGGCTTATCAAGGGCAGCCCCGGCAGGTTGGCGGTGTTGTTGTCCACCAGGTCTTCAATGGCGCGTTGCTGCTCGGGGTTCAGGGGCACAGGCCATCCCAGGGCGCCGTTGAGCGAACCCAATGCCGGGGCGGCGGGGGTGGTGTCTGTCGACGGTTGTAGGACGGCCGGTTTTACGACGTGCAAGAGCGCCGGTGGGGCAGTCGATAAAAGACGAGCATTGCTGTAGGAAATCATCGCGAGCACCTGTGGCATTCAGAGGGCATGTGCCTCGTTTCAGACGTTTCCTGATGACGAGGCACGCTGCTGAGTGCTCAAGCGGGCGGTGCAGTTCCTGCTTACGGTGTGTGCGGGTGTTAACTATTCATATCAAAGGGGTGTTTCAGCGATGGGAGTAACCGGGGCCGCCCTCATCGTAACGGTGGTCATGCCAGCCGCCACCGTGGGGGAAAATGATGCAGCCGCTCATGCTCAGCATGATCAGCAAGGGAATCATCAGTGTGATTCGACGAAGCATTTTGCAAATCCTCAAGGGTACTGACAGGTCAATCAGGCGCGGGACAAGCCAAAGCTTTTCATCGCCTGTAACATAAGACCCCGCCAACCCCGGCTCATCCCCGAGAACGGGTAAGCGCTTGGCATGCTTTTGGATACAAAACCGATACATTTTCAGGTTCAGGAACCCGTCATGACCCAATCCCAACGTTTGAAATATTCGATTCTGATCTCCCTGGTGGTGCTGGGGACGATGTTTGGCCTGTCCTACCTGCAAAACACCGGGGTCATCAGCGAGAAGACGTTCCAGTACATCGCCATTGCGGTCGCCGTGGTCGTGGTGGTGATCAACGGCGTGATGCGCCGCAAGGTCAAGCCTAACCTCTGAGTCAGGCCCGGCCTTCGAGCACTTTCGCAGCCTGTTCGTGCAGGCTGTAGCTCTTGTCGGCGTTGAGGGTGATCACGCCCTCGGTGCACAGACGCTTGAGCACCTCGCGCACGCTGAGAAAGGACAACGGGATACCCAGCTCCAGCAAGTGGCCATGCACGCCCCGTACCCCCAGGGTGCGGTGATTGTCGGCCGCGGTCAGCAGCGCGTCGATGACTTTCAGGCGAATCAGGCTGGTGCGCAATCCAAAGTGCTTGAGCAGGTGGCGAATGCGTTGGTTGCCGTGCTCGGGTGCCTTGCCGAATGCCTGGCTGGCGCTACCGAATGCGGCCTCGTGGCTGGATGAGTGTCCGTCCGTGGGCGATTGCGAGTTGTACATGCAAAAACTCCTTATCAGAGCCTGATCAGGAAAATGATGGCGCTCTTGTGTATTAAGACGAACGAGCAGCCCAAATCATGAAGCCGGCGATGTAGAAATTTTGTCGGTATCACCTCTGCCACCGGGAAACACTGCGGAATAAACACCTGCGCGGGCTAAATTATTCCTGGGGTTTACGTTTGTACTGTGGGGTGGTTCCGGCAAAGCGGGGCTTTGCCGGCATGTTTAATTTGGCTGTGGGGTCTGCGTGATTATTTCCAACAGGTTGTCCAGGGTGTGTGTTGCCGGGGTGTTGCTGGCGTTGAGCGGTACAGCGTTGGCGCAAGAGACGACGGCGGACATCCGCTGGACCCGGTTCGGCGTGCCTCATATCCGCGCCACCGACGAACGGGGCCTGGGTTACGGCATCGGTTACGCCTACGCCCAGGACAACCTGTGCCTGCTGGCCAATGAGGTGGTCACGGTCAACGGCGAGCGCGCGAAGTATTTCGGGCCTGAGCAGGCGACGCTGGAAGAGCGCAATAACCGGGTCAGCGATGTGTTTTTTACCTGGTTGAACACGCCTGATGCCGTGGCCGCGTTCTGGAAGGCGCAAAGCCCGCAGATCCAGCAGCGTATCGAAGGGTACGTGGCCGGGTATAACCGCTACCTGCAAGAGCGCAAGGCCAACGGCTTGCCGGCGGCGTGCCAGGCCGATTGGGTCAGGCCGCTGACCCCGGAGGATTTGATCAAGCTGACCCGTAGGTTGCTGGTTGAAGGTGGTGTAGGGCAATTCGCTGAAGCGCTGGTAGGCGCGACGCCACCGGGCGCGACGGCGCAGGTGGACGCTCAGGCATTCAGCGTCGCCCAGGCCAATCAACAGCGGTTTGCGCTGGACCGTGGCAGTAACGCGGTGGCAATCGGGCGGGACCGCTCGTTCAACGGTCGCGGCATGTTACTGGCCAACCCGCACTTCCCGTGGGTCGGCGGCATGCGCTTTTATCAGATGCACCTGACCATTCCCGGGCAACTGGACGTGATGGGCGCCGCGTTGCCTGGCCTGCCCGTGATCAACATCGGTTTTAACCAGCATGTAGCGTGGACGCATACCGTCGACACCGCCAAGCACTTCACCCTGTACCGCCTGAGCCTGGACCCGAAGGACCCGACCCGTTACCTACTGGATGGCAAATCCTTGCCGATGGATAAAACCGTCATCACGGTGGACGTAAAAAACGCCGACGGCACTGTGACGGCGCAAAAGCGCACGGTGTACAGCTCGCAATTCGGCCCGGTGGTGCAATGGCCGGGCAAGCTCGACTGGGACAGCCATTACGCGTTCAGCCTGCGCGACGCCAACCTGGGCAACGACCGGGTGCTGCAGCAGTGGTACGCAATGAACCGCGCCACCAGCCTGAAAGACCTGCAAACCTCGGTGCACACACTGCAAGGCATCCCGTGGGTCAACACCTTGGCCGCCGATGACAGCGGCCAGAGCCTGTACATGAACCTGTCGGTGGTGCCGAATGTCAGCGCGAAAAAACTGGCGCAATGCAGCGATCCCCGTGCGGGGCTGCAGTTGATCATGCTCGACGGTGCCCACAGCGCCTGCGCCTGGGACGTGGACCCGCGTGCCGCCCAGGCGGGGATTTTCCCGGCTGACCAATTGCCGCAACTGCAACGCACCGACTACGTGCAGCACTCGAATGACTCGGCCTGGATGGTCAACCCCCAGGCGCCGTTGACCGGATTTTCACCCGTCATCAGCCAAGAAAACATCGGCTTGGGCGCCCGGGCGCGGTTTGCATTGCAGCGTTTGCACGATCTTGGCACGCAGCCTGTCACGGTGGCAGACCTGCAAAACATGGTCATGGACAACCAGGTGTACATCGCCAGCCAAGTCATGCCGGATGTCTTGAAGTTCTGCGCCCAGGACGCTGGGGCCGAACCGTTGAAGGCCGTGTGCGACAGCCTGAAACGCTGGGACCAGCGTGCCAACCTCGACAGTGGCCTTGGGCTGGTGCACTTCATCAACCTGGCCCAGGCGCTCTCGCAAATCCCCGACGCCTGGCGCGTCGCCTTCGACCCGGCCCAGCCATTGACCACCCCCCGTGGCTTGGCCATCGAGCGTCCCGCCGTGGTGCAGGCCTTGCGCGACGCGCTGCTGGCGTCCGCCCAGCAGGTGGCGAATCTGCAACCGGATAGCCATTGGGGGGATGTGCAGGTGTCCGGCCAGGTCCCGATCCACGGCGGCCCGCAAGAGTTGGGTGTGTACAACGCCATGCAAAGCGTACCCAGGGAGGACGGCAAACGTGAGGTGGTCAGCGGCACCAGCTATCTGCAAATCGTCACCTTCGACGACAAGGGCCCACGCGCCGAAGGCGTGCTGGCGTTTTCCCAGTCCAGCGACCCGGCCTCGACACACTTCAAGGACCAGACCGAAGCCTTCTCTGCCAAGCAGCTCAGCCCGCTGCCCTTTACCGACGCGCAGATAAAGGCCGACCCGCAGTACCGCTTGCAGGTCATCAGTGACAAACACGCAGCAGGGCGTTAAGGTGCACGACGGGCAAACGCTGCCCGTCTTGAGAATTTTTTTTGAAATCAAGGGGTTGCAAGCCCCGGCAAATGGGTACATAATTGCGCCCATCGAACGCACTGAAGCTTTAAAAACTTCAATGTATTCAACGAGTTAGAGTAGAGGCAGGGTTACATCAACCCACTCAAGTGTTTATGCGGTGAATGTTGTTGTCAGGCATTGATCGTTTGAGGCCGAGTAGCAAAATGGTTATGCAGCGGATTGCAAATCCGCCTACGCCGGTTCGATTCCGACCTCGGCCTCCACTCTTGAAAACCCCGTAGATTAATGTCTACGGGGTTTTTTATTGGCTGTGATTTATGATCCCCGCCGCAACGTTCTACGTTTTTAAAGCCCGGCGGTGCCGTATTCGCCGATAGCGTGCTGGTTTTTGGCATGCCGAATGTAAGGCGAGACTTAAGATCTTGAATTGCATCCGATATTGGTAGTTGTGTTAGCGCTGTGGGGCTGCCACCTAGTGTGCTGTTCGCGAAATAAATTTCTGAGTAATTCGTCTACACTTCAAAC
>NZ_JBSVWN010000060.1:0-38064 GCF_054071325.1 Pseudomonas sp. SDO5215_S409
CGGGCAACGGGATCGGCGTATTTCACCATATTTGGAAGTCTTCTTCAGGATTTCCTTAATGTTGAACTGGCTGCGTGTATCAATGAGTTTCCTGTATTGATTTTAAGCGTGCCATGAAAGCTGCACGCCGGATGTTTAATTGTATGGTCTTTCGCAGAGTTGACCTCAAGCCACTGTTCGGTCTTGACTTTTCCGGAAGCTTCTAGTGTTGTAAGGCAGTAGGTGCTATTTATGCTTTTGTCAGAAACGCAATTATGTGACTCGATCGTAATTTCTGCAGTCTTTATAGTTGAATAGTCAATTTCGATAAAGTAAACGACAATGCAAAGTGATACTATGATTGCTAAGGCTTGCGCAGCCTTAGTCGGGCTTTGAAATGGTGTGAATTATTCGATGTTGACTTTGCCCGCATAATCCAAAGCTTTTCGTCGAAATCTAATTTTTCGATGGGGGCCGGGAGCAGCACTCTGCAATTGTGTTTCAGTAGGGTAATTGGGCATGCCTGAAACTCGAACTATATGAGGTGAACATGCCCATGATTCAGGTAGGCATGATGTTATTTATAACAGGCGCTCAAAAAACACGCGATCTACATAGGTTTCCCCATGCTTGTAGTAGTTTCGTATTCTTCCAGAATAATTGAAATTGCTTTCAGTTATTATTTCAATGCCTTGAGTTTGTGATTGAAGGTGGAAGTAATAAAGTGTAGTAATGCCAATTTTTTTTGCGTCGGATACTAGCGCGCTGACAAGCATCTTTCCCTCATGTCTATGGCTAGGGAGTATTCCGAATCTTATTTCTGCTGTATGTCGTTCAATCCATCGAGGTTTACGCTCTACCTCGCCAAGCCCAATGACGCCTTCATTTGACTTTATGCAAAAAGAAACCCCCTCTTGATTGGCTGTCCGCTGGGTTAGCGTGTTAATCCAGCGCTGTTCATCTGCAAGTGTGATTTTTGCCACATCTTCAGGTCTCTCGACTCTTTTGTTATCCAGTGCGACGAGCTTATGAAAGTAAGACAGAAGCTCTTCGGGGGTAACTTCATTGACGGGTATGATCTGCATGTTCCCTACTCAGTAGTATTGACTGCATACGGCGCAGTGTGGATTGCGTTCGACGGGCTCTACGCTGAACTCACCGCTCATTAATAGCGATGAAAAAACCAAGCGTTTGTTTGTATGCATCCTGTCGGAATAGCCCATAAACCACTTCAAAACTTCTGCAGCACCCAGCGTTCCTGCAATTGATGTTGATAAAACATTAACTGGTACCGGCCCCGTATGTTCCGCTCTGCGGTGATTGTCAGGAAACAAGCATGCGAAACATGCAGTCTTTTCCTTAGGGATCATTGAGAAAATATATCCATATGAAAATTGCGCGGAGGCATGGACCATCGGCTTCTGTTGCTTGAGGCAGTACTGGTTCACCAAGTTTCTTCCGTGTGGAGAGTCTCCGCCTTCTACAATGAATTCACAGTTGTCTAAAATACTATTAATGTTTTCTTGGGAGATTTTCTTTTCAATCAGTTCGATGTTTATTTCAGGGTTCAATTCTGACAAGGTTTTTTGTGCAGCGACCCCTTTCGATTTCCCGATATCACCTATTCTGTATAAGAGTTGCCTATTTAAGTTTGATAGTTCCACATGGTCGAATTCTATGATTTTTATGTGCCCCACACCCGCTGCGGCCAAGGACATGAGTAGGGTTGATTTAACACCGCCAGCGCCAATTACCGCTACAGACGCGTGTTGTAGTTTTTCTTGGCCGAGCCGGTTCCATTTCGGCATGTTTTCTTGTCGATTATAACGCGTATTAGAAAAATTGAAGTTCATATTCAAGCCCAATCCTTTAAACAAAATGAGTCTGGCAAGGCTAGTGATAGCCTTGCCAGCCAGCAAGATATCAGCCATCACACGCCGCGAACGAAGATACGGTACTGCTTTGGGTACAGGCCCCTCCACTCACTTCATTCAGCTCCTCGGCATACAACTCCATGATGGGATATTGTTGGATGGCGTCTTGGACAGATTCCACTTCAATTTCTGATTTGCCGATCAGGCCTTCCGGCAGACCACGTAGTTTGATTTGCATATTGATACTCCTTGTTAATTAAAAGTTTAGGATTGCTCCCGTTAGTTATGTGGATTAAGCGTGGGATTTTTATAGTTTTTATTTGTATTGTTTTGCGCTAAGTTTAGAATAAATATGCATATGTCGTGTTTGTGTCTAAGCGATGCGTGGGCGCAGTTACAACATGACATGCACGTGTTCTCCCCCCCCCCCTGACTTGAGGATCCGGTGTAGTTAGCGATAAATATGCTGATCTACGTTTGACCACCTGATCCGACCTGCCCATGAGCCAGATGAGCTGTTCCGAGTTCGAATACGCCGGTAAGCGCAAATAGACCCGACGTGAACGCTTTCTCGCCGAGATGGATCGGGTCGTGCCCCTGAAGTGGCCTGCTCGGGCTCATTGATCTGGCCTACCCAAAGGCCAGTAGTGGTCGAAAAATGCCCATCGCCAAATAGATCCCGCAATGCCTGCGGTGAGCAACTTAAGAGGAAGTGGCGGGTGGAGGCTGCACTGGCTGACGAGATCAGCGCCGCGAGATCCTGAGTCGGGTGAAGGCAGTGATGCGATGACCGAGGCGTGCCTGACTGTCAGCCAGGTGCAGTTCATTCCCTGGGCTGGGGCACCATCATCGGCTTCGCTGTTGCCGGTGACTTCGGTGTTTGTCACGCCGATTGTCACGAGGGGGAATGCCGCAAAGCCTTGTACGAGTTGGGTTGCAGCAGTGGTAGGAGTCTAAGCAGACCGGATCCTTTGAATTCTGATAAGGTCGTTTTCATAGACGATCATGACAAGGAGTCAATTGTGGCGAAGCCTGCAGCACGTTTAACCGATTCGACTAGTTGCCCAATGCCAGGACATGGTGCCAAAGCCATCGCTACTGGCTCTCCTGATGTATTTTTTGATGGGCTCGCTGCCGCTAGGAAAGGGGATACCTGCACGTGCGGTAGCGCATTAGTTTCAGGTGTATCAGCGACCGTATTCATTAATGGAAAAAACGCTGCTTTGGTTGATAGCGCAGGAACGCACGGAGACGTCGTGGTTGGCGGCTCCGGCACCGTGATCATCGGTGATTCACATACGCCTGCTCCGTTCGTACCTCCGATTCCTCTTGCCATTCAGAAGTCCTACGGCCAGTCATTCAGCATCACTGACAGCGAGACAGGCGCTCCGTTAGCATTCCGTGACTTCGTGGCAACAGTCAACGGTGCAGAGACTACGGGTGTGACCGATGCCAATGGCATTGCCCACGTCAAGACGCCGACTCCCGATGCGAAGATTTCATTGCACGTCATGTTCAGCGCTCCGGCCCGGACGCTCCACGAACTGGCGGAGGGCGCGTAATGACCAATCTATACGCAACCCAAGCCACCGCCCAGGAGATCAAGCCAGGCGAGTTCATGTGTCCGATACCGATTACTGTGAATGATCGCGCTGCAACGCGCGAAGCGATCATCAAAAAGGTTCGTTCATTGAATACCACGTTCGAGGAGCGTTCCTCATGGGGAGCGGTGAAAGGCAAGCCGGACATGGTGATGGATTGGGACTACACCATGATCGCTTTGCATCACGCTGGGCGCAGCCATAGCTGTACACCTGGTGCCGAGCAAATGCAGGAGATCCAGAAAGGGCACCTGAGCCAGAAGTACGACGATATCGGCTATCACTTCGGTATTGATTGCACTGGACACGTTTACGAGGGGCGAGACATTCGCCTTCAGGGTTCGAGTGTCTTGAAATTCAATACAGGCTTGATCGGGATAGTGCTGCTGGAGAACCTAACGACTCCAGAGGAAGGCGGTGATTGGGTTGCCAAAGGCCGAGTTGCGCTCGACAGTCTTGGCTACAGCACTACCAACGTGATACCTGCTGCCCAGATCACTGCGTTGATGCATCTGATTGAGGCGTTGAAGAGTGTGTTTGTGATCAAGCATTTTGGCGGACACCGGGAATACCCAGGTCAAGCTTCTGAAGGGAAAATCTGCCCAGGGAATATAGGCATGGAATTGGTCAGAAATCTCAGAGCAAAGACTCAGCTACTCCCACCTCCGGCGCCGCAAGAATGAAGAAGGTTATTGCACTGATTTTTTTGGTTCTGGTGGCCGTGCTCTACGTTGGCTATTACGAAGCGCTGGAGGATGGAGACATCGAAACCATTCTATTCATCAAGAAGCATCCGACGTTTCAGATGAAGTTCTACAACATTCACGCCAATGACGGTGAGATTCGCCAAGTCGAGCGACTCACGGAGCAGGAGCGTCAATGGATCATGGATTACTGCCGGTATCGGCTCGGCATCGACACCGATCTGAAAACACAAAACGATGTAGAGGTTTGCAGGAAGAAATAGCTCAGCAGACTTGAGAAAAAGGCCTCATTAGAGGCCTTTTCTCGTGGGATGTTATTTCGCCAGCCAGCTTTCGATCTCGTCGGCACCGTGCTTGGTTTAGCTCGATGTGAGCTTACTCGAAAGCGTCCGTATTAGTGGGGTAGAACCCTACAGGGATAAAGGGATACAACGGATAAAGGGATGCAAAGGTAGAAAGCCAGGCACAAAAAACCCGGCTCAAGTGGCCGGTTTCTCTGGTGTTGAAAGCCTGGTAGAGACTTTCAGTTACTGCTATATGGTGCCCCGAGGGAGACTCGAACTCCCTCAAAAAAATCATAAGACCCAGCAATGCCGCGAGTTTAAAGGCTTTCAGTGGCTTTGGGTAGAAATTTTGGATAGAATTTTGGGTAGAAATGACTAGCCAAGGGCTGCTGCTATGACCGATTTTTTAGTCTTGAAATCTGGCACCTACCACGTCCGTCTTGACGTTCCAGAGGCTGCACGGGAAGCCTTCGCCGGGCGTAAGGTTCTGACTAAAAGTCTCAAAACCGGCAACCGCTCGGAAGCCCACGTTCTTAAATTAAGATGGTTACATCAATGGAAAGCCGAAATTGAAAAAGCCCGTAACGGTGAAATCGGTAATTTCCGTGATGATGTTCTTCAAATAGTTGAAAAGCATCAACGGGCAATAATTCTTGATAAAGTTCAAGGAAAACCCGCCACCAATGAAACAAAAATGGGTTTTGAAGTCATCCAGTATGCACATGACAAAAAGCTGAGTATCGACCTTGTTAATGAGGCGATTGATATAGCGGCAGGTCGCTCAGACTACTCACCCAAAACTCCATTTTTTAAAAGTCGCCTTGATGCTTTCTATAACTATGAATTAAATCAACGGAAAGTTGATTTGAATACCGTGGATAGGCATATTAAGAGAATTAAAGCACTTGATGCGTTTTTAAAGTCCGAAAACCTTCTTTTGGATTATGAAGCAGTTGCTTCATTCTTGATTTCAAAAAATCTCGAACCGAAGACAAAGAAACAATATTTGTTTTCGTTTAATGCCTTCTATAATTTCTTGATTAAAAAAGAACCACCATTCAAAGAACGTTACCCAATCAATCCTTTTAAAAGTCATGAGTTGAGTCAGGTCAGACGTGGAACGCTCAAAGAGGACGAAAGACGAGCATTTACGGCGGACGAGGTTGATACCCTACATAGTAAGGCAGTTGAAAAAGGAAAGCGTCAATTAGCAGATTTGATTGAGATAGCGGCCTACACGGGAGCACGGATTGAAGAAATTTGTCGTTTGAAAACATCGTCAGTTGTTAAAGAGGATGGTGTTGATTGTTTTCATATTAAAGAAGGTAAAACACAAGCATCCGTTCGTTTTGTGCCAATCCATCCGGTTCTCATGAAAACAGTGAAACGGCTTGTCAGTTCATCGGATGATGGATATTTGTTGAAGACAAGTAAAGGCGGGAAGTATGAAACTAAATCGAAAGGTTTAGGTAATCAGTTTTCAATCTTCAAAACGGATTTAGGGTTTGATAAGAAATGTGTTTTCCATAGCATCCGGAAAACTGTAATCACTACATTAGAGCGTGCTGACGTTAAGAACCTTGTCATCATTTCTTTGGTTGGTCACAAAGCTGATGGATTGTTACGAATGACGTTCGATAGATATTCCGAAGGCCCAACCCCTGCATCAAAAATGGATGCTGTTAAATACCTACAATATAAATTTTCAGTCTAGTTTTCCATTGTTGCTGTCAATTATAAGGCTGCCGTTTAAGGTGGCCTTTTTAATGCCTGCTATACATTGCTATACGTTGCTATACGCTTTCATTTTTTGTTATCTGGCTTATTGAAAGCTATACAGCTTGAAAACATTTTAATATATGTTAGCTTGATATTAGTAGTTTGAATTCTTTATATGCGAGCAATGTAAATGTATAGCAAGTTCACTTCGTTCACTTACTAACATTTACGCTCGATTTTTCGCACTACGTTTGAAAAATGTATAGCAATCAATATGGAGGATTGTATGAGTGATAAAGAAAGAAAAAGTAATCAGTTAAATTTTAGACTTCCAAAAGATGATATTCAGCTACTCGAAACACAAAGAGCAGCATTAAAGATGACACAGGTAAAATTTATTTCCCATATTATAAATAATGGAATAAATGAAGTCATAGAAGTATGTAGTCCAAAGTTAAGAGAGGATATAGTCACCATTGAAAAAATATTCAGTCAGATTGGCAATAACCTTAATCAAATAGCAGCAGCGTTGAATTCAGGGAAGCAACCAAACCAAGACATTTTAGATGTTCTGAGCAAATTAGATAAGAACATGGGCGTATTGACAAATAGACTTGAAAGTTTGAAAAAGGAGAAAATAACAATCAAAGGCGATATATGATAAGGAAAAGATTGAGCACCCAGAAAAGCAGGTCAGGAGTATATAAGGCTTCTAAATACTTTCACAAAGATGAGGGATGTGTATTGTTCGAAAGCAACATCTACACACCTATGAACTCATCCAAAAGACAAATTGCGAATGCTATTGCAACATCCATCGAAAATGATGTTGCTGTTAGAACAAAGGGCAGAAAGCAATCAGTTAGAAGTCAGCACGATATGGTCAGCTTTCATACCAATGATAACGTTACCCCTGAACAAGCGAAGCAGATAGTAAAAGAACTCTATGAACAAACGCACAACCTTTCAAATAGAAAGTATGCGTTGGGTGTTCACATTGATACAGATGAGGTTCATGTTCATATTGTGTGGGCTTTGAAAGACTTCAATGGCAAGTGTTATAACGTCAGCAATGACTACCGAGTTATTGAAAGAGAATGCGAGAAGCTTGAACAGAAATACAGTCTAATTATTCCAGAGAATCGAATATCAAGAGATATAGATGAACTTGATAAAAGAAAAGACTTATCACCGAAAGACAAGAAAGATATCATCAGCAAAAAATATAAAGATAAGCATCCGTCATCCAAGGAAAGAATGCTTGATGTTCGAGGCATAATTTCCAACAAACAGCAGATGAAGGACGCTTTAAATACTTACCTTGACAACGCTTCCAGTCCATCCGACTTTATCAACCAGATATCCGAGAATGGTTTTAATGTCATTCACAATGGCAAATCATCTTTCTCCATTCAACATGAAGACCAGATATTCAAAGCATCCGAGCTTGGCCTATCTTACAAAACACTTAAAGCGAAACTAGGTGATGATACTGGCTTTGAGCAGACTTTGAAAAATAAGCACAACGTTAAGAAATACGAAGATTGTTCTATTGCTTCCAATGAAGCAGAACCCGGCTACATGAAAAAGATTAAACCGAACTCAGTGCTTGCCACCAAGTTCAAGTTTATTCAGCATAGTGACAAGGTTGAATATTTCTATAATTCAGCCAGCAGCAAGAAATCATTCGAGTATTACAAAGACCCGTCCAAAGTTTCATTCCATGATTTATCAAGACAGTCAGCAAAGGCTGGCATTCAAAGGCTCGTTGCTGACGCCAAACCACCACAATCATTCACAGTGAATGGCCCTGATTTCTTTAAGAAAAATATATGGCTTGAATTTCAGTTAATGGGATTGGAAGCCAAAGGGTTCAAGCTTGAAGGTTATAAACCTACCCCAGCAGATTTAGACGAATTGAAGAAAATTCAAGAGCAATATGCTTCGATGAATAAGAAGCCAGAACCTAAACCACAACCAACACCAGAAGCCCCTACGGTGGCCGTAGAAGCTGCCAAACTAGTTGAGCCTGTCATGCCTACACCTGTTCAAAAAGCCCCTAAGAAGCCACCAGAGCCTACAAAACAGTTGGATCAGCAAAAGGTTGCAGCGACCAATGATGACTTGATTGATGAGTTGAATAGTATGTTTAAACCTACCCCACAAGACGCCTTACGTGAGGTATTGAATAAGGTCACACCAGAAATGCTTTGTATGGAACACGGTTCTATTACCTGCCGCAGATGTTTCGGAAATGAATTTGACAATGCACCAGCAGAAAAAAAAGCAGAGTTCAAACAACTCAACACAGAATTATTTGTGGCTTACACAGACCACCCAAACTTGAAAAGTGAGTTTGATGAAATTATCACCGACCACAAACAATTGTTAAAGGATGCCCCTATTTATGCGGAATCACTTAGTGCGTATCAAGCTCAAAAGACAAGCGTGATTAAAGAAGATTTCAATATCTTCCTTAAAGACATTGAACACAACAACCCCGGTTTTGACTTTCTTGATGAGGAAGCCTATGAAGCTAACAAGGAATTTGTAGAGAGACTTAAAGAATTTGATGTTGATGGCTTAGATGAAGCAAGGCAAGAAATTGAACTATATGAAGCAATACAGAAGAAACTTGAAAAGATAGAAAGCCCGGAAATCAGGGAAGAGATACTACAAGAGAAAATAAACGAACGTAATGAGAAAATTGAAGAAGCACAAAAACAAAAGCAGCTAGATAATGACCAAAACAAAAGAACCCGTCGCCGTGGGGTTGGAATGGATTTAAAGCCAAGACGTAAAGAAGATAAATAAAAAGCCCTATGGGCTTTTATTTGTCTTGGGTTTGAAAATTTCTAATTCCCACTTGTAGCGTTACATCTTTTTTGAATCCGTTAACTTTGCTTACATTTAAGTATTCTTTCATACAATCATTTATAAAGCGTGACAACGGAAATTTGTGAGCATTGGCAATGTCTCTAAATTGATTATGCGTTTCAGTGTCGAGTGTGATGGTGCAAACTTTAAGATTTGCTTTTGCTTTTGGTTTTTTCATTAGTGCCCCTTTTTGTTTATATATATTTATTAGAGCACAAATAAAAGCGAAGTCAAATAAATACATATTTTTCTTGACAAAATTCAGGCACAAAAAAACCAGCTATCGCTGGCTGATAGACTATCCGACCGATTACATTTTCAAGCAGTTATCCCAATACTCATACGGAACCTTACTTTGGTCTACTAATGCTTTGAATTCGCCGTCAACGGTATCATAAAATAAATCGCACCCACTATTGTTGTGTATGCTTCTAATGTTTTCATACATACCATCGAGGCCCATTTTTTTAATGAATTTCAAAACTTCTTTTTTTCCGCTAGCCACTCTTATTAATTTCATATTGATTATTCTCCCATGCTTTAGTTAAAATATAACATGGCATTCTAGTAAATCAATAGATAAATATGTATTTATTAGATTACAGCAGCATCAAGCGATGAAGCGTCGACAATCTTGCACGGGGATTTAATATCAATAACTTCGTTCGTTCCCAAGTCAATTATGTATTTACCTATTAGGCTCTTGCCAAATACATCGCCCAGCAAATCATCTTTCATAATTTGTACTTCATTAAAGACCCGCATTATTTTTAGCTTCCCATTAACAAACATCGAAAAGCCTATAAAGTCGTTTCTTTCAACAAACATGAATGCTTTATCAAGAGCTTCATTTTTACCTTTCAAGAACGATTTTCTTTTCAGCTCTCTCCACAATGAAAGCGTATTCTTAACGCCGAACATTGCGTATCTACGAACAGACCATAAAGCTTGAACGGCTCTCACTTTCTTATGATTTGAAATTTCCAGCTTGTCCATATTTAACACGCCGTCTTTCAGCTCAAAGTCCATGTTGAATGACTTCGTTAGATACTTCATCACGTATGATGTTGCCTTGCTTTTCTTTGTGTCAATTTCTTCAATTCTTACGGCGTTTTCCGAGTGTCTAAAATGCTTGTTAATCAAGATTACTAATTCGTCATAATGCTTCTTATTAACATACATTAAAGCGTGCTTGTGAAAGCATTGGTCTTTGTGTGGTTCAACAGCCCAAAAACCATTCATCTCAATCTTATGTCTATGAATATCTTTTCTAAAAGCATTCCACAGACCTTTTAAGTAATCATTGCTTTCCTTTGGGGTTGAACCGTCCCAAGAGCTAACCCCTTTCGACGGCTTTGGGTGAAATCTTGCCGGAGCGGTGAAAGTGATAAAAAGAGGCTTGTAGTCAAGTTTCTTGGCGTAGGTGTCCAATGATGAAACTTGAATATATATCTCGGCAAATCTTTGTTTTTCAGTGCTTACTACTTTTGATAGTGGAATTTTCCTATGGTCTGCATAAACAACGTATTTGCTCAATATGTATTCATATTGTTTTTGCTCGGCAGCTTCTCTATCTTGAACAACTTCATCGCTACAAATCTCAAACGTTCTACCTAAACCAATTAATCCAGAGTGGAGCTTTAAAAGTTCACTTCTTTGTTTTTGTATTCTTTTTATTTGTGACTTAAGTCTTTTCTCATCAGCAATGTTGATGAGTTTGTCTTTCATAGCTGACCCTTTGATATCCTTGATTTTGATACCATAACCAATATCCCAGTCATTCTTTATATGCGAAAAAATACTCTCGCCGGATTCATCGTTTTTAAGATTTCTTTGCTTTATTATTAGTTGTTCTTGAATTCTCCCGAAAACAAACGCGATATTTTTGACAATATCGTTCAGGTCGCCAGCAAGAGCATATTTATGCTGTATCTTCCAGCATCTATATTCACTGCAAGTGGTAACCCAATTGAACTTATCCTTAATATTCTTTATTTCTTTGGCTAAGCTTGCACGCTTTCTTTTTGATGAGTTATTTAACTTATCTTCAAGATATTCCTTTGTAGTCATCTTTTTTTCGATAGCTTGCTCAAAAACATACTGTCTTTCACATTCTGCAAAAAAAAATTCGGGGGTAAGATTTTTAAGGATTATGCGTTGTGGAATAAATATCATGCAAATTATTATTGTTTGTTACTAATACAAATACCATGCCGTGCATGATTGTCAAATAAATAAATATTTTTACTTTCTACCCTGAAAAAAACTGATTTTTTTAAAAATTAAAACCGTCCAAAAAAACCTATAAAATCAACTTGCGACACTTATTTAAGAGTTATCCAAGAAGAGCAAAAGCAAAAGCTCGCCCTAACAGGCGAAAAGCGTCTGGTAATTGCGAACTAAGTTCGCATATAAAATCAAAAGCATTTTGACTAGCAAAAAATTCAAAAACCAAAACTAATGAAATTGCCTTTTTTAGGTGATTTATTACCTTGTGCGTATGGTAATACAGGAAATTAAAAGACGTTGTTTTTAGCCTGTTTCCGTTAATGCACCAAAAAAGTGCGTCTTTTTTTTTATAGATTTTTATATCATTTTTTTGAGTTTCATTTTTTTTGACAGCCATTTTATGGCTTGAAATCAATGTAAATCATGTCAATAGCAAAACAAAAATAAATTTAAGGTCGAACCTAAATCACTGAATAGGGTTGAACCTTGCGTGCTGCTCTCAGAGAAAAATTGACTATAAAAAAAGGCCGCATAGCGGCCCTTTAGAGAAGTGTCTTTATGTCGCTAAGTCTAGCGGCAAATCGCTAATATCTTTTAGTCGTCTACCATCGACCATAATGGCGAGCATCTCTGCCGAATCGTCCATTCCCAGCTCTTTCAGCGTTGCTTGAAGCTCATACAGGGCAAAATGATAAACGCAGTCAATATCACCAGTGCCGAGAGCGATTGAGGCTAATCGACTAGGTGTCGGCTCAGCAGTCACTACCATAATATTTGGTAGGTGGCCTTTTCTGTTACGCATCAGGTTTAACGCTTCGGAACGTGCGTTCTGTGCCCTATCACTTCGGATAGTCCATTTACATGAAACGCTTGCATGTAGAAGCGGTTTGCCCCCAGCAGCGGCCCTCAAGCTGGCTCTTGTGCTTACAGAGTTATCAACCAAAAACTCGTGAAGGTTAATATTTTCGTCACTTTCTAAGCCTCGAACTACGACAATATCGGGGGTAATTGTGTAGTCACTTCCCAAGGCCGCAGCCAGTTCAGCATCAGCCTTAGCAGCTCGATCCAAGGCTATCAAATGTGCGTACTGCTCATATTTCGCTATTTCTAAACGATTACGTCCAGACACCTGATGCACGTCCCAATCACCGGGACGAAGATGCCCCAGTTTTAAAAACGTGTTCTTTACATATTCGGCACAAATGCCCTCAAACTCATTACCAGAAGTTTGACCGGCTTGACGCTCTGCAATAGTTTCCGCTTTTAATAGCTCCGCGATTCCTTTTGCAATCGCAATGCTGCTTTTGTTGCTACTGTCAGCGTTACTTGGCACACCCTTATCATTGATAGTCAGGGTTGTTTTGAGAAGCGAGGCGTGGAACTCTTTCCGTGCTTGTAGAAACTCGGGAGGAATATTCATCAGGCAACCTGTACCAAGCGTTTTACCGAAAGGGCCTTGAAAATCTGCTTTGCTACTGCACACGCTACCGGAGGCGGGAAAGCGTTGCCTATCTGTCGATATGCCGCAGTTTTCTTACCGTGGAATTGCCAGTCATCAGGGAAGCCCTGTATGCGTGCAGCCATTCGAGTAGTAAGCCTTGGCATACCCTCGAAAAACTCGGTAGGAGGTTCATTCGCAATGCCCATCCCACAGACACCAATAGAAGCCCAAGCTTTCTTTGCCCTTGTTGGGCCAAGATCAGGACCGCCGTGCTTTTTCGAACCTCCGACCAGCGTTGGTGCGATTGTGTTGGCTTGCTCTCTCCAAGCATCAGCACCACGCCAACCATCTGCCTTCATTAGATCGTGGAGAAGCTCACCAACAGTCGGTGGAGTGATTAGCTTTGGCTCAGGCCACGAAAAACCATCAGCAAGGTCTTTTCTAATACCTACGAAAACAACACGAGGACGAAGCTGGGTAACGCCAAAATCGGAAGCATTCAGCAGTCGCCAGCCCGGCACATAACCAAGCTTCTTTAATTGCTTCTCAACCTTATTTCGATAGTCATCGAAAACAGCGTCAAGTAGACCACGCACGTTTTCCAGCATCACCGCTTTTGGGCGACACTCGTCTACAAGGCGTAACGCTTCTGGAAAAAGATCACGCTCATCATCAGCCCCGAGCTGCTTTCCAGCCTTGGAGAAAGGAGGGCAAGGAACGCCACCCGCCACCAGATCAACCCCGAAATAGGGGAGGCCGTTAAACTGACGCAGGTCTTGCTCTTGTACGTTCCATTCAGGACGGTTCAAGCGGAGGGTTGCACAGGCAGGAGGTTCAATTTCTACCAACACTTCGTGCCCAAAGCCCGCCATTTCTAGGCCAAGAGCTTGCCCACCCGCTCCGGCACACATTTCCAATGACGTGAATAGGCTCATTTTGTCTCCTCGCACGGCCCTGTCCAGAGCTGCAACTTAAAAATCGGTGATACTAGCATGGTGTATGGATAGACAGGGATACCTGTCATCTACAACGGGTTGACCCTTTTCCGCACTGCTGCAGAGCCGCAGCACGTCAAAGCGTCTTGATGGAGGGAACGAAGCTTTTTGAGCCCATTCGCCCATGGCAGGTGGCTATAAGACGACCACCGCTGTGGGCTGTATTTTGGGCAAAAAGGAGAGAAAAAAGATAGATTTTTTGGATAGAAAAAGGGGTAGAAATTTCTTTCTACCCCTTCTCTAAGTCCTTGATTTACAAGGAAAATGATGGTGCCCCGAGGGAGACTCGAACTCCCACTCCTTTCGAAAACGGATTTTGAATCCGCCGCGTCTACCAATTCCGCCATCAGGGCTCAATGGCGGCGAAGTATAGAGAGGTGATTACCGTTGGTCAATCACGTTTCATGGTCAATTTTCACTATTTCCGCTAAACTTCCCGGCCCTGCTAGACGAACCCCATCATGCGCGTTGCTGACTTTACCTTTGAGCTCCCTGATTCGCTGATCGCTCGCCACCCGTTGGCCGAGCGTCGCGCCAGTCGACTGCTGACCCTGGACGGGCCCAGTGGTGCCCTCGCACACCGTCAATTCACTGATTTGCTTGAGCATTTGCGCCCGGGCGATTTGATGGTGTTTAACAATACCCGGGTGATTCCGGCTCGCCTGTTTGGCCAGAAAGCGTCCGGCGGCAAGCTGGAAATTCTGGTGGAACGGGTGCTGGACAGCCATCGCGTGCTGGCCCATGTGCGCTCCAGCAAGTCGCCCAAGCCTGGGTCTTGCATCCTGATCGACGGCGGGGGCGAGGCCCAGATGGTGGCGCGTCATGACGCGCTGTTCGAACTCAGGTTCGCCGAAGAGGTGCTGCCGTTGCTGGAGCGCGTCGGGCATATGCCGCTGCCTCCTTATATAGACCGCCCCGACGAAGACGCGGACCGCGAGCGCTATCAGACGGTGTACTCCCAGCGCCTCGGTGCGGTGGCCGCGCCGACCGCCGGGCTGCATTTTGACCAGCCGCTGCTGGACGCGATTGCCGCCAAGGGCGTCGAGACGGCCTATGTGACCCTGCACGTGGGGGCCGGCACGTTTCAGCCGGTGCGTGTGGATAACATTGAAGACCACCACATGCACAGCGAATGGCTGGAAGTCAGCCAGGAGGTGGTGGATGCGGTCGCCGCCTGCAAGGCCCGCGGCGGGCGGGTGGTTGCCGTGGGCACCACCAGCGTGCGCTCGCTGGAAAGTGCGGCGCGTGATGGCGTGCTCAAGCCGTTCAGCGGCGACACCGATATCTTCATTTTCCCGGGCCGGCCGTTTCATGTGGTCGATGCCCTGGTGACCAATTTTCACTTGCCGGAATCCACGCTGTTGATGCTGGTGTCGGCCTTCGCGGGTTACCCCGAAACCATGGCGGCCTATCAGGCGGCCATCGACAACGGATACCGTTTTTTCAGCTACGGTGATGCGATGTTTATCACCCGCAACCCGGCGCCGACTGCCCCTTCAACTTCGGGCCCAGAGGGATCTTTATGAGCCGTATGTCATTTGAATTGTTGGCCACCGACGGCAAGGCCCGTCGCGGCCGCCTGACGTTCCCGCGCGGTACGGTGGAAACTCCGGCCTTCATGCCGGTGGGCACTTACGGCACCGTCAAGGGCATGCTGCCGCGCGACATCGTTGCCACCGGCGCCGAGATCATCCTGGGCAACACCTTTCACCTGTGGCTGCGCCCGGGCACGGAAGTGATCAAGAAGCACGGCGACCTGCACGATTTCATGAAGTGGCAGGGCCCGATCCTCACCGACTCTGGCGGCTTCCAGGTGTTCAGCCTGGGTGCCATGCGCAAGATCAAGGAGGAGGGCGTGACCTTCGCCTCGCCGGTGGACGGTTCCAAGGTGTTCATGGGCCCGGAAGAGTCGATGCAGGTCCAGCGTGACCTGGGTTCGGACATCGTGATGATTTTTGACGAGTGCACGCCGTACCCGGCCGATGAAGATGTGGCGCAGGTGTCGATGGAGCTGTCGTTGCGTTGGGCCCAGCGCTCCAAGAATGCCCACGGCGACAACACCGCGGCGCTGTTCGGTATCGTTCAGGGCGGCATGCACGAGAACCTGCGTAAGCGCTCGCTCGAAGGCCTGGACAAGATCGGGTTTGACGGCCTGGCCATTGGCGGCCTGTCGGTGGGCGAGCCCAAGCACGAGATGATCAAGGTGCTGGATTATCTGCCGGGCCTGATGCCTGCTGACAAACCTCGTTACCTTATGGGCGTTGGCAAACCGGAAGATCTCGTAGAGGGTGTGCGCCGCGGTGTGGACATGTTCGATTGTGTGATGCCAACCCGTAATGCCCGCAATGGGCATCTGTTCATTGATACAGGCGTGCTGAAGATCCGTAACGCGTTCCATCGCCATGATGATTCGCCGCTCGATCCTACCTGCGACTGCTACACCTGCCAGAACTTCTCCCGGGCTTATCTGCATCATCTGGACAAGTGCGGGGAAATGCTGGGTAGCATGTTGAATACCATCCACAATTTGCGCCATTACCAAGTGCTGATGGCTGGTTTGCGCGAGGCTATTCAACAGGGTACATTGGCCGCCTTCGTCGATGCCTTCTATGCCAAGCGCGGCCTCCCTGTGCCGCCTTTGGACTGAGTTTTGCGACCCTAAGATTCACTATTTGCAACTGGAGTGCTAAATGAGCTTTTTTATCTCTAATGCCATGGCTGATGGCGCTGCGCCAGCCGTTGCCGGTCCTTTGGGCGGTGGTTTCGAGTGGATTTTCCTGGTGGGCTTCCTGGTCATCTTCTACCTGATGATCTGGCGTCCACAGGCCAAGCGCGCCAGAGAGCAGAAGAACCTGCTGGGCAGCCTGCAAAAAGGCGATGAAGTGGTGACCACTGGCGGCATCGCCGGCAAGATCACCAAGGTTTCCGAGGCGTTCGTGGTACTGGAAGTGTCCGACACCGTGGAAATGAAGTTCCAGAAAGGCGCCATCGCCGCCACGCTGCCAAAAGGCACGCTCAAAGCGATCTAAGTTCCAACCTTTACCAATCGACGGGGCGCGCAAGGCGCCCCGCGTTATAAGCGGGCGGCGTGATGCTGAACAAATACCCTCTGTGGAAATACGTACTGATCCTGGCGGTGCTGGCGATCGGTTTTATTTATTCCGCTCCCAACCTCTACCCTGATGACCCGGCGATCCAGATCACCGGTGCCAGCACTGCGCTGCAGGTCACTCAGGCGGACCTGGATCGTTCGAGCAAAGCGCTCACCGATGCCGGGATTCAGGTCAAGGCGGCAACCCTGGCGGCTGACAGCAAGGGCGGCTTGCTGCGCTTGACCAAGCAGGAAGACCAATTGCCGGCCAAAGACGTTGTGCGCAAGGCCATGGGTGACGACTACGTCGTTGCGCTGAACCTGGCACAGACCACGCCAAAATGGCTGCGCAACATTGGCGCGCACCCGATGAAGCTGGGTCTGGACTTGTCCGGTGGCGTGCACTTCCTGTTGGAAGTGGACATGGACAAAGCCCTCGACGCGCGCCTGAAAGTCTACGAAGGCGATGTGAAGAGCCTGCTGCGTAAAGAGCGCCTGCGTTATCGCAGCCTGCCGCAGCTCAACGGCGCCATCCAGCTGGGCTTTAGCGATGAAGCCAGCCGCGAGCAGGCCCGCGCGCTGATCCGCAAGAACTTCAACGATTTCGACATCGTGCCGGCCGACCTCAATGGTCAGGCGGTACTGCGTCTGGCGATGACCCCGGCCAAGCTGGCGGAAATCCGTGAATACTCCATCAAGCAGAACTTGACCACGGTACGTAACCGCGTCAACGAGCTGGGTGTGGCCGAGCCGCTGGTTCAGCGCCAGGGTGCCAACCGCATCGTGGTGGAACTGCCGGGCGTGCAGGACACGGCTGAAGCCAAGCGTATCCTCGGCAAAACCGCCAACCTGGAGTTCCGCCTGGCCGCTGAGCCTGGCGCGTCCAAAGCCACTTCTGAAACTTTCGAGTTCCGTGAGGGCAACCGTCCACCGGCGCAGATCGAGCGTGGCTTGATCATCACCGGTGACCAGGTGACCGACGCCAAGGCCGGTTTTGGCGAGCACGGCACGCCTGAAGTGAACATTCGCCTAGATGGTCACGGCGGTGAATTGATGAGCCGTGCTACCCGCAGCAACGTGGGTCGCAGCATGGCGGTGATCTTCATCGAGCAGCGTCCGATCACCACCTACACCAAGCAAGTGGTGGACGGCGTCGAGAAAGACGTGCCGGTGCAGACCTTCAAGGAAGAGAAAAAGATCATCAGCCTGGCGACCATCCAGTCGCCGCTGGGTGCTCAGTTCCGCATCACCGGCCTGAACGGCCAGGGTGAATCGTCCGAGCTGGCCCTGCTGCTGCGTGCCGGTGGCCTGGCGGCGCCGATGTACTTCGCCGAAGAACGGACCATTGGCCCGAGCCTGGGTGCAGACAACATCACCAAAGGCATCGACGCGTCCCTGTGGGGCATGCTGTTTGTGTCGCTGTTCATCATGGCCATCTACCGCTTCTTTGGCATCATCGCCACCGTCGCGCTGGCGGTGAACATGGTGCTGCTGCTGGCCTTGATGTCGCTGCTGGGGGCTACGCTGACCCTGCCGGGTATCGCCGGTATCGTACTCACCATGGGTATGGCGGTGGACGCCAACGTGCTGATCTTCTCGCGGATTCGTGAAGAGATCGCCGCGGGCATGACCGTGCAGCGGGCAATCAACGAAGGCTTCAGCCGGGCATTTACCGCGATTCTCGACGCCAACCTGACCAGCTTGCTGGTGGGCGGTATCCTCTTTGCCATGGGCACAGGCCCGGTGAAGGGTTTTGCGGTGACCATGTCCCTGGGTATCTTTACCTCGATGTTCACGGCCATCATGGTGACCCGCGCAATGGTCAACCTGATTTTTGGCGGGCGTGACTTCAAGAAGCTGTGGATTTAAGGGGCTGCCATGTTACGTACAATCAATTTCATGGGCGTTCGCAACGTTGCGTTCGGCGTCACTGTGCTCCTGACCGTTCTGGCGTTGTTCAGCTGGTTCCACAAGGGCTTGAACTACGGTCTGGACTTCACCGGCGGTACGCTCATCGAGCTGACCTACGAGAAGCCGGCCGACGTCGCACTGGTACGTAATGAACTGGTCAAGGCCGGTTATCACGAGGCCATCGTGCAGAGCTTCGGGGCTACCACTGACCTGTTGGTGCGGATGCCGGGCGAAGACCCGCAACTGGGTCACCAGGTTGCCGAGTCCTTGCAGAAGGTGGGCGGCGACAACCCGGCCACGGTCAAGCGCGTCGAGTTCGTCGGCCCGCAGGTGGGTGAAGAGCTGCGCGACCAAGGCGGCCTCGGCATGCTGATGGCGCTGGGTGGCATCCTGATCTACCTGGCGTTCCGCTTTCAGTGGAAATTCGCCGTGGGCGCCATCGTTTCGCTGGTCCACGACGTGGTGGTGACCGTGGGTATCCTGGCGTACTTCCAGGTCACGTTCGACCTGACGGTGCTGGCGGCGGTACTGGCGATCATCGGTTACTCGCTCAACGACACCATCGTGGTATTCGACCGGGTTCGTGAGAACTTTCGCGTACTGCGCAAGGCATCGCTGATCGAGAACATCAACATCTCTACCACTCAGACTCTGCTGCGCACCATGGCGACGTCGATCTCCACGTTGCTGGCGATTGCGGCGCTGATGATCTTTGGTGGCGACAACCTGTGGGGCTTCTCGCTGTCGCTGTTCATCGGCGTGCTGGCGGGTACTTACTCCTCGATCTACATCGCCAACGTGGTGCTGATCTGGCTGAACCTCAACAGCGAAGACCTGATTCCTCCGACCAATACTGGCAAGGAGGTCGACGACCGCCCTTGATGGGTGATCGTAGAGCGGCTGTTACAAAGAAGGCGCGAGTATTGAACTCGCGCCTTTTTTTTGGCTCCAAGGCTGGGTATAGCGCGGGCGTATCGGCCCGTATGTCATGGTCAGGAGGTTCACGTGAACAAGTCGTTGCTGGTGGGTGCGGTATTGGGTGCTGTCGGTGTGACTGCCGGGGGTGCTGTCGCCACCTATAGCCTGGTAAAAAGCGGCCCTGAGTATGCGCAAGTGCTGGCGGTGCAGCCGGTGAAAACCCAGATCAAAACCCCGCGCGAGGTGTGCAAGGACGTGGCAGTGACGCGTCAGCGTGCGGTGCAGGACCAGCATCAGATTGTCGGCACGGTAGTGGGTGCGCTGGCCGGCGGTTTGTTGGGCAACCAGATTGGTGGCGGTAACGGTAAAAAGCTGGCCACGGTGGCCGGTGCGGTGGGTGGCGGTTATGCGGGCAACAAGGTTCAGGAAGGCATGCAGAACCGCGACACCTACACCACGACCCAGACGCGCTGTAACACAGTGAATGACATCAGCGACAAGGTCGTGGGTTACGACGTGCGTTACAACCTGGATGGCAAGGAAGGTACGGTGCGCATGGACCGTGACCCGGGCAGCCAGATTCCGGTCGACAAGGAAGGGCGTCTGGTGCTCGGCCAGAACCAGCAGTAATTCCCGTGCATAAAAAAAGCGCCTCGAGAGGCGCTTTTTTTTGTGCTCGCAGGCTTAGCGTTTCAGCGAAGCTGGCAGGTGCGGCTGGATCGCCGTCAGCACGGCCTTGAAGCATTTGGTGTTGCCAGCCACTACGTGGCCTTTTTCCAGGAAGTCATGACCGCCGGTGAAGTCGCTCACCAGGCCGCCGGCTTCTTGGATCAGCAGTGCGCCTGCTGCCATGTCCCACTCCGACAGGCCCGACTCCCAGAACGCATCGAAACGACCGGCGGCGACGTAGGCCAGGTCCAGGCTGGCAGCACCTGCGCGGCGGATGCCGGCGGTCTGGCCAACCAGGGCGCGGAACATGCCCAGGTAGTTTTCCAGGTTGTCCATCTGGTCGTCACGGAACGGGAAGCCGGTGCCCAGCAAGGCGCCGTCCAGGCTGGTACGACCGCTGACACGCAGGCGACGACCGTTCAGTTGGGCGCCACGGCCACGGCTGGCGGTGAATTCTTCCTGGCGAACCGGGTCCAGCACGACTGCGTGTTCCAGGCGGCCACGGTATTTGCAGGCGATGCTCACGGCAAAGTGCGGGATGCCGCGCAGGAAGTTGGTGGTGCCGTCCAGTGGGTCGATGATCCACAGGTAGTCTTCGCCTTCGCCGCTGCCTTTGTGCAGGCCGGTTTCTTCACCGAGGATGCCGTGGGTAGGGTAGGCCTTGCGCAGAGCGTCGATAATTTTCTGTTCGGCGGCGCGATCCACCTCGGATACGTAATCCTTGGCGTCTTTTTCGTCGACCTTGATGGTGTCCAGGCGCTCGATGGAGCGGAAGATCAATTCACTGGCGGCGCGGGCGGCGCGCAGCGCGATATTCAGCATGGGCTGCATGGATGTGTCACCTAAGGTTGTTAAAGAAAGCCGAGCATTCTAGCAGAAACTTTCTTCAGGTGAAGGACGGCGTTAGCTTTCATGGCATAACCTTAGGCTGTTCTGTAAGATTTGCTCCCCTTTCCCCTGTCCGAGAGCGCCTCCCTTGCTGCAAAACATCCGTGTCGTCCTCGTCAATACCAGTCATCCCGGCAACATCGGCGGGGCGGCGCGCGCCATGAAAAACATGGGCCTGTCGCGCCTGGTGCTGGTAGAGCCGCGTGTGTTTCCGCACCACGAAGCCGATGCCCGTGCTTCCGGCGCCAATGACATCCTTGAAAGCGCGCAGGTCGTCGCCACCTTGGAAGACGCCTTGGTGGGCTGCAGCCTGGTGCTGGGCACCAGTGCACGCGACCGCCGTATTCCCTGGCCGCTGTTGTCGCCGCGTGAGTGCGGCAACAAAGTGGTGGAAGAGGCCGCAGGCGGCGCCGAGATCGCCCTGGTGTTCGGCCGTGAAGACTCCGGCCTCACCAATGACGAGCTGCAGCGATGTCATTACCACGTGCACATCCCCTCGAACCCCGACTTCAGCTCGCTGAACCTCGGGGCGGCGGTGCAGGTATTGAGTTACGAAGTGCGTATGGCGTGGCTGGCGGCCGAAGGGTTGCCGCAAAAAACGGAAAAGGCTGAAGTCGCATCGCCCAAAAGCGATGAAGTGGCCACCATGGACGAGTTGGAACGGTTTTATGAGCACCTGGAGCAAACCCTGGTGGCCATCGAGTTCCTCGACCCCGAAAAACCACGGCACTTGATGGCGCGCCTGCGCCGGTTGTACGGACGCAGCTCGGTCAGCCGGGCGGAAATGAATATATTGCGTGGCATCCTCACGGAAACCCAGAAAGCGGCCCGTGGCGAGCTCATCAAGCGGAAGGATTAAAAATGTTCGAGCGTTTGCGAGAAGATATCCAGAGTGTTTTCCACCGTGACCCGGCGGCGCGCAACGCCTTTGAAGTGCTGACCTGCTACCCGGGCATGCACGCCATCTGGATTCATCGCTTGTCCGGCGCTTTATGGGGGATGGGGTGGAAATGGCTGGCGCGGCTGGTGTCCAACTTTGGTCGCTGGTTGACCGGGATCGAGATTCACCCGGGTGCCAAGGTGGGCCGCCGTTTCTTTATCGACCATGGCATGGGCATCGTGATCGGCGAGACGGCCGAAATCGGCGATGATGTGACCTTGTATCAGGGGGTGACCCTGGGCGGCACGACTTGGAACAAGGGCAAGCGCCACCCCACGCTGGAAAACGGTGTGGTCGTAGGGGCGGGCGCCAAGGTGCTGGGGCCGTTTACGGTGGGCGCTGGTGCCAAGGTTGGTTCTAATGCCGTGGTGACCAAGGCGGTCCCGCCGGGAGCGACGGTCGTGGGGATTCCGGGGCGGATCATCGTCAAGCCGGACGCCAATGACGAGCAGCAAGCCAAGCGCAAGGCCATGGCCGAGAAAATCGGTTTTGACGCCTATGGTGTCAGTGAAGACATGCCAGACCCGGTGGCGCGTGCGATTGGCCAGTTGCTGGACCACCTGCAGGCCGTGGATGGCAAACTGGACGGCATGTGCGGTGCGCTGAAGGATCTGGGCAGCAGTTATTGTGCGAAAGATCTGCCTGAGCTGCGCGAAGAAGACTTCGCCGAGATCAAGAGCGAAAGCAGTACCAAGGCGGGCTGAGCCGCTAGAAAGACGCAAAATCCTGTGGGGGCGGGCTCGCCGCGCTCACAGGCTGACTGGCCACTGGTCTTGCAGGGGCGCCCTCGTCCTTATCCTGCTGGTCGATCTGCCCCCACCCTGCTATTATTCGCGCGCCCTTTTTGCGGGTATTCCTGACTAAAGTACTAGGTCTTATAGTTGACTTAAATACTCGGGAATCGCATACTTGCTCCCATTCTGAAACACCTTGGTACTTGTCCATGAGACTGACTACAAAAGGCCGATACGCGGTGACCGCCATGCTTGACTTGGCTTTGCACGCGCAAACTGGGCCGGTGTCCCTGGCCGATATCTCCGAGCGCCAAGGCATTTCCCTGTCTTACCTTGAACAGTTGTTCGCCAAATTGCGCCGCAGCAACCTGGTGTCCAGCGTTCGCGGGCCAGGTGGCGGCTATCAATTGTCGCGCGACATGCAGGGCATTCAGGTGGCGCAGGTGATCGACGCAGTCAACGAATCGGTTGATGCCACCAAATGCCAGGGCCTGGGTGATTGCCATGCCGGTGATACCTGCCTGACCCACCACCTGTGGTGCGACCTGAGCCTGCAGATCCATGAGTTTTTGAGTGGTATCAGCTTGGCTGATCTTGTAACTCGCCGTGAAGTGCAAGAAGTAGCCCAGCGTCAGGACCAGCGCCGTTGCAACACGAACGCGCCGCGTCTGGACAAGATCGAAGCGTCCGCCGTCGAGTGACAGCCGAAGAGCTAACGGCACGCCAGCCAGCCTGATTTAGGAGAAAGACCATGAAGTTGCCTATTTACCTTGATTACTCAGCGACCACCCCGGTCGATCCGCGTGTTGCGCAGAAGATGAGCGAATGCCTGCTGGTTGACGGAAACTTCGGCAACCCGGCTTCCCGTTCCCACGTGTTCGGCTGGAAAGCCGAGGAAGCGGTCGAAAACGCTCGCCGCCAGGTCGCCGATCTGGTCAATGCCGACCCGCGTGAAATCGTCTGGACCTCCGGTGCCACCGAGTCCGACAACCTGGCCATCAAGGGGGCAGCGCATTTCTACTCCACCAAGGGCAAACACCTGATCACCACCAAGATCGAGCACAAGGCTGTCCTGGACACCATGCGCCAACTGGAGCGTGAAGGGTTCGAAGTGACTTACCTGGAACCGACCACCGACGGCATCGTGACGCCCGAGATGATCGAGGCGGCCTTGCGTGACGACACTATCCTGGTGTCCGTGATCCACGTGAACAACGAGATCGGCACCATCAACGACATCGCCGCCATCGGCGAGCTGACCCGCTCCAAAGGCGTGTTGCTGCATGTCGACGCCGCTCAGTCCACCGGCAAGGTCGACATCGACCTGTCAAAGCTGAAAGTGGACATGATGTCGTTCTCTGCGCACAAGACCTACGGCCCCAAAGGCATCGGCGCCCTGTACGTGAGCCGCAAGCCTCGCGTGCGCATCGAAGCCACTATGCACGGCGGCGGTCACGAGCGCGGCATGCGTTCGGGCACCCTGGCGACTCACCAGATCGTCGGCATGGGCGAAGCGTTCCGCGTTGCCAAAGAAGACATGGCAGCCGAAAACGTACGCATCAAGGCTTTGAGCGACCGCTTCTACAAGCAGGTCGAAAACCTTGAAGAGCTGTACATCAATGGCAGCATGACGGCCCGCGTGCCGCACAACCTGAATTTGAGCTTCAACTATGTCGAAGGCGAGTCGCTGATCATGGCGCTCAAGGACCTGGCCGTTTCGTCCGGCTCGGCCTGCACCTCGGCATCGCTCGAGCCTTCGTACGTGCTGCGCGCCCTGGGCCGCAACGACGAACTGGCACACAGCTCCATCCGCTTTACGTTCGGCCGTTTCACCACCGAAGAAGACATCGATTACGCCGCGCAGAAAGTCTGCGAGGCCGTGACCAAACTGCGTACCCTGTCGCCGCTGTGGGACATGTACAAGGACGGCGTCGACATCTCCAAGATCGAGTGGGCGGCACACTAACTATAGAAGCCGCCACCCAAGGGCTCTGTAAGAACGTGGCGGAAAACGCAGGCGTTGTTACGGGGCTCCAGAGCGGCCCTGATGAGTGAGGATTCAGTACCATGGCTTACAGCGAAAAGGTCATCGACCACTACGAAAACCCGCGTAACGTCGGCAAGATGGACGCCGAAGACCCGGATGTCGGCACTGGCATGGTTGGCGCACCAGCGTGCGGCGACGTGATGCGTTTGCAGATCAAGGTCAACGACGCGGGCGTTATCGAAGACGCCAAGTTCAAGACCTATGGCTGCGGTTCGGCCATTGCGTCCAGCTCCCTAGCGACCGAATGGATGAAAGGCAAGACACTGGACGAGGCTGTCACCATCAGCAACACCCAGCTGGCCGAAGAACTGGCCCTGCCGCCAGTGAAAATCCACTGCTCGGTACTCGCAGAAGACGCCATCAAGGCGGCCGTTCGCGACTACAAGCAGAAGAAAGGCTTGATCTAAGCATTGGGCGACGAGTAAGGAGTCAACGATGGCTATCAGCATGACAGAAGCGGCTGCGCGGCACGTGCGACGTTCCCTGGACGGGCGCGGTAAAGGTGAGGGGATTCGTCTGGGTGTGCGCACCACGGGCTGTTCCGGCCTTGCCTACGTGCTGGAGTTCGTCGACGAGGTGGTTGAAGAGGACCAGGTGTTCGAGAGTCACGGCGAGAAAGTGATCATCGACCTCAAGAGCCTGACCTACCTAGACGGCACCGAGCTTGATTTCGTCAAGGAAGGGTTGAACGAAGGCTTCAAGTTCAACAACCCCAACGTACGCGGTGAATGTGGCTGCGGCGAAAGCTTCAACATCTGAGGCTGATTGTGGGTACTCCTTGTCACTTTGCTTTATTCGAGTTGCAGCCCGGTTTCCGGCTGGACCTCGAGCAGCTTGCCACGCGCTACCGAGAGTTGGCGCGTGGGGTTCACCCGGACCGCTTCGCTGACGCTTCCGAGCGTGAGCAGCGCGTGGCGCTGGAGAAGTCCGCCAGCCTCAACGAAGCCTATCAGACGCTCAAAAGCCCCCCCAAACGCGCGCGTTACCTGCTGGCGATGAAGGGCGGCGAGCTGCCATTGGAAGTGACGGTGCACGATCCCGACTTCCTGATGCAGCAGATGCAATGGCGTGAAGAACTTGAAGACCTGCAAGACGAAGCCGATCTGGCGGGTGTTGCGGTGTTCAAGCGGCGTCTGAAAACGGCCCAGGACGAACTCAACGAAAGCTTCGCAGCCTGCTGGGATGATGCGGCGCAACGCGAGCAGGCCGAGCGCCTGATGCGGCGCATGCAGTTTCTCGACAAGCTCACCTACGAAGTGCGCCAGCTAGAAGAGCGCCTCGACGATTAACCCAGTGCTGCCCGTGTTGCACGCCTGATAGACAGATAAGACCTGATTACCATGGCTCTACTGCAAATCGCCGAACCCGGCCAAAGCCCTCAACCGCACCAGCGTCGCCTGGCGGTCGGGATTGACCTGGGTACCACCAACTCCCTGGTCGCTGCCTTGCGCAGCGGCCTGTCCGAGCCACTGCCCGACGCTGATGGCCAGGTGATCCTGCCGTCCGCCGTGCGTTATCACGCTGATCGCACCGAAGTGGGCGCGTCAGCTAAGTTGGCGGCCGCCGCAGACCCTCTCAATACCGTGTTGTCGGTCAAGCGCTTGATGGGGCGTGGTTTGTCCGACGTCAAGCAACTGGGCGAGCAACTGCCGTACCGTTTTGTCGGCGGCGAATCCCATATGCCGTTCATCGACACCGTCCAGGGCCCGAAAAGCCCGGTGCAAGTGTCGGCCGATATCCTCAAGGTGCTGCGCCAGCGCGCAGAAAACACCTTGGGCGGTGAGCTGGTCGGGGCGGTGATTACCGTGCCTGCGTATTTCGACGACGCCCAGCGCCAAGCCACCAAAGATGCGGCGAAGCTGGCTGGCCTGAACGTATTGCGCCTGCTCAACGAGCCTACGGCTGCGGCCGTGGCGTATGGGCTGGACCAGCACGCGGAAGGCCTGGTTGCGATTTATGACCTGGGCGGCGGCACGTTCGATATTTCGATCCTGCGCCTCACAGGCGGGGTCTTTGAGGTACTGGCGACCGGCGGCGACAGTGCCCTGGGCGGCGATGACTTCGATCACGCCATTGCGGGCTGGATCATCGAGGGGGCGGGCTTGTCCGCAGACCTGGATCCCGGCGCGCAACGCAACCTGCTGCAAATTGCCTGCGCTGCCAAAGAAGCGCTGACCGATGCGGCTTCTGTGCAAGTGTCCTACGGCAGTTGGTCCGCCCAGCTGACGCGTGAAGCCTTCGATACGCTGATCGAGCCCATGATCGCCCGCAGCCTCAAAGCCTGCCGCCGCGCCGTGCGTGACTCCGGTATCGAGCTCGAAGAGGTGGGCGCCGTGGTGATGGTGGGCGGTTCGACCCGTGTGCCCCGTGTGCGCGAAGCCGTCGCCGAGGCCTTTGGTCGTCAGCCGCTGACCGAGATCGACCCGGATCAAGTCGTGGCCATTGGCGCTGCGATCCAGGCCGACACCTTGGCCGGCAACAAGCGTGAAGGCGGCGAATTGCTGCTGCTGGACGTGATTCCGCTGTCCCTGGGGCTGGAAACCATGGGCGGCCTGATGGAAAAGGTGATTCCGCGTAACACCACCATCCCCGTCGCCCGTGCCCAGGACTTCACCACGTACAAAGATGGCCAGACGGCCATGATGATTCATGTGCTGCAAGGCGAGCGCGAGCTGATCAGCGACTGCCGCTCCCTGGCGCGGTTTGAATTGCGCGGTATCCCGGCGATGGTGGCCGGGGCTGCGAAAATCCGCGTGACCTTCCAGGTCGATGCCGATGGCTTGCTCAATGTCGCTGCCCGCGAGTTGGGGTCGGGTGTTGAGGCCAGCATCCAGGTCAAACCGTCTTATGGGCTGACCGACGGCGAAATCGCCAAGATGCTCAAGGATTCGTTTCAGTACGCCGGTGACGACAAGGTCGCTCGCGTACTGCGTGAGCAGCAAGTGGATGCCCAGCGCCTGATCGAAGCTGTGCAGGGCGCCCTTGAGGCGGACGGTGAGCGCTTGCTGGACGCCGAAGAGCGCATGGTCATCGACCTGCAACTGCAGGAACTGGCCGAACTGATGAAAGGCAGCGATGGCTACGCCATCGAGCAGCAGACCAAGCGCCTGTCGCAAGTCACCGATGCCTTTGCCGCCCGCCGCATGGACCAGACGGTTAAAGCCGCACTGGCGGGGCGCAACCTGAATGAAATCGAGGAATAACTGATGCCGCAGATCATTTTTCTGCCACACGCCGAGCATTGCCCGGACGGTATGGTTGTGGAGGCAGAGACCGGCAAGTCCATTCTCGAAGTCGCTCACGACAACCACATTGAAATCGAGAGCGCCTGCGGCGGCGTTTGCGCCTGCACGACCTGTCACTGCGTGATTCGCGAAGGGTTCAACTCGCTGAACGAAGCGGACGAGCTGGAAGAAGACTACCTCGACCGCGCCTGGGGCCTGGAAGCGACGTCGCGCCTGACCTGCCAGGCCATCGTCGGGACCGAAGACATTACCGTTGAAATCCCGAAATATTCGCTCAACCATGCCGCCGAAGCGCCGCACTGATTCAAGGAAATGTCATGAGTCTGAAATGGGTTGATGTACAAGAAATCGCTATACAACTGGCTGAGGCCCACCCGGATGTCAATCCGCTGTCGGTGAACTTCGTCAAGTTGCGCAACCTTGTGATGCAATTGCCGGAATTCGATGACGTCCCGGATCGGGGTGGCGAGAAGGTGCTTGAGGCAATACAAGGCCTGTGGATCGAAGAAGCAGACTGATTCACCTTTTTACGCAGTTAGGCAATACCCAATAACCCGCGTATAATTCGCGGGTTTAATTTTTCGCACATTACCGTTTCTGGAGTTACACCATGGCTGTTCAACGCACTTTCTCCATCATCAAGCCTGACGCTGTTGCAAAAAACGTTATCGGCGAGATCACCACCCGTTTCGAAAAAGCCGGCCTGAAGGTTGTAGCGTCGAAACTCAAGCAACTGTCCAAGGCTGAAGCTGAAGGCTTCTACGCTGAGCACAGCGCCCGTGGTTTCTTCGGCGACCTGGTTGCTTTCATGATCTCCGGTCCTGTTGTTGTTCAGGTGCTGGAAGGCGAAAACGCTATCGCTCTGAACCGTGAGCTGATGGGCGCTACCAACCCTAAAGAAGCGGCTGCCGGCACCATCCGTGCTGACTTCGCCGAGTCCATCGACGCCAACGCTGTTCACGGCTCGGACTCCGAAGCTGCTGCTGCTCGCGAAATCGCTTACTTTTTCGCTGCTACTGAAGTAACCGCTCGCTAAGCATTGGCTTAAAGAGTGAGGGTGAATCCATGACTACATCGACTGTTAAAGCCAACCTGCTGGGTCTGACCCAGGAGGAAATGGAAAAATTCTTCGACTCGATCGGGGAGAAGCGTTTCCGTGCCGGTCAGGTAATGAAGTGGATTCACCACTTTGGTGTCGACGATTTCGACGCCATGACGAACGTCAGCAAGGCCTTGCGCGAAAAGCTCAAGGTCGTTGCTGAAATTCGCGGTCCCGAGGTGGTTAGCGAGGACATTTCCAGCGACGGCACCCGTAAGTGGGTGGTGCGCGTGGCGTCCGGCAGCTGCGTCGAGACGGTCTACATTCCCCAGGGCAAGCGCGGCACCTTGTGCGTTTCGTCCCAGGCAGGCTGTGCCCTGGACTGCAGTTTCTGCTCCACCGGCAAGCAAGGCTTCAACAGCAACCTCACCGCCGCGGAAGTGATCGGCCAGGTGTGGATTGCCAACAAATCCTTTGGCAGCGTCCCGGCGACCGTCGACCGTGCCATCACCAACGTGGTGATGATGGGCATGGGTGAGCCGCTGCTGAACTTTGACAACGTCATTTCGGCCATGCGCCTGATGATGGACGACCTGGGCTACGGCATTTCCAAGCGCCGCGTGACCCTGTCGACCTCCGGCGTGGTCCCGATGATCGATGAGCTGGCCAAGCACATCGACGTCTCCCTGGCGTTGTCGCTGCACGCACCCAATGACGCATTGCGTAACCAATTGGTGCCGATCAACAAGAAGTATCCGCTTAAGATGCTGCTCGAATCTTGCCAGCGCTATATGTCGTCCCTGGGCGAGAAGCGTGTGCTGACAGTCGAGTACACCTTGCTCAAGGACATCAACGACAAGGTTGAGCACGCCGTCGAGATGATCGAGCTGCTCAAAAATGTCCCGTGCAAGATCAACCTGATTCCGTTTAACCCGTTTCCCCATTCTGGCTACGAACGGCCGAGCAACAATGCTATCCGCCGTTTCCAGGATCAACTGCACCAGGCCGGTTTCAACGTCACCGTGCGCACCACGCGCGGCGAGGACATCGATGCCGCCTGTGGCCAATTGGTAGGACAGGTGCTGGATCGCACCCGTCGCAGCGAACGTTATATTGCCGTGCGCGAGTTGAACGCCGACAGCGATATGCCGCAAAGCGCCGCGACGCGAACCTGAGAGAGGATCTCTATGCCCTTGCGCCTTGCGCTGCTGTGGTTGGTTGCCAGTCTTGCGACGGGCTGTATTTCATCGGGCTCTCACAGCCCGTTGCAAACCGACAAGGGGCGTGACGAAGCGCGTGCCGCCTACGTGCAATTGGGCTTGGGCTATTTGCAACAAGGCATGACCGAGCAGGCCAAGGTCCCGCTGAAAAAAGCGCTGGAGCTGGATGACGATGATGCCGGCGCCAATGCAGCGCTGGGGCTGGTATTCCAGGCCCAGGCCGAGCCTGCACTGGCGCAGGGGTATTTCCTCAAGGCGCTGGCCGCCCGGCCCGCCGATCCGAGGCTGCTTAACAATTACGGCAGTTTCCTGTTCCAGCAGAAACGATATGAGCAGGCTTCAGCGTATTTTCAGCAAGCCGCCGCCGATACCCTCTATCCTGAGCGTGCGCGCGTATTCGAGAACCTTGGGGTGACCTCCAAGCAGCTCGGCCAGCGCGACACGGCGCGCCAGCACCTGGAAAAAGCCCTGCACCTGAACCAGCGCCAGCCACGAGCCTTGCTCGAAATGGCTGAGTTGTCCTTCGAAGACAGGCATTATGTGCCAGCACGTGACTACTACGAGCGTTTTAGCCTGCTCGGCGGGCAAAATGCACGTAGTCTATTGCTCGGTGTGCGCCTGGCGACGGTTCATGAAGAACGCGACAAGGCCGCACGATTTGGCCAGCAACTCGAACGACTCTATCCCGGTACGCCGGAATATCAGCAATACCTGTCGGAGCAATGATGAAAGCGGCGCACCCGGAAGTTGTAGCAGCTAATCGCACAAACCCTGGCGAGACTTTGCGTCTGGCCCGTGAAAGCAATGGCTGGTCGCTGGCAGAAGTGGCCCTCAAGCTCAATTTGACCCCTACTTCATTGGGCAACCTGGAAGCCGGCGCATTCGACAAGCTGCCGGGGCACACCTTTGCCCGTGGCTACATTCGTGCCTATGCCAAATTGCTGGGTATCGACCAGGCCGTACTGGTCCAGGAATTCGACCAGATCACCGGCACCGACTCCCAGGGCAGCAACGTCCATGGCTTGGGCCGCATCGAAGAGCCGGTACGGGTTTCCCACACTATTTTGCGAATTGTCAGCCTGTTGCTGCTGATCGCCGTGATCGGCGGTGGTTTTGTCTGGTGGCAAGACCAGACCTCCCAGCGTAACAAAGACCTGACCAACAACGCTTTGGAGCACGTCGAAGTCGAAAGCGCCGACGGCACCACGCAAATCCACCCCCTGGACGAGCCGGAAGACCAGGCGGCCGCACAGGCCCCGGTGGCCCCGCAAGATCAGCCTGCCGCTGAGCCGCCTGCCGCCATCGAGCCTGCGCCGACCGCTGCGGTGCCCGCACCGGCAGCCCCTGCGGCGCATACCCCGGTCGCTCCGGCGGCTCCGGCGCCCGCAACCCCGGCTGCCCCGGTTGCGACAGCCCCCGTGGCGCCTGCTCCAGTGACCCTCGCGGGTGACGGGCATATCCAGATCACCTTCGTCGCTGACTGCTGGACGCAAGTCACCGACGGTAATGGCAAAGTGCTGTTTAGCGGTCTGAAGCGTAAGGGAGATACGCTTGATCAAAGCGGCAAGCCACCTTTGACGCTGCGTCTGGGTTATGCCCGTGGCGCGCAAGTGGCCTTCAACGGCCAGCCTGTGGACGTGGCGCCGTTCACCAGTGGCGAGACTGCTCGCCTGAAGTTGGGACAATAAGTCATGCACGGCGAATCTCCAATCAAACGTCGCGTATCGCGCAAGATCTGGGTCGGCTCGGTGCCGGTGGGCGGCGATGCCCCCATCGCGGTGCAGAGCATGACCAACAGCGACACCAACGATGTGGCCGCCACGGTGGCCCAGATCAACCGCCTGGAAGCCGCGGGTGTGGACATCGTGCGGGTTTCTGTTCCGGACATGGACGCCGCCGAGGCGTTCGGTCGCATCAAGCAGCTGGTTAAAGTGCCGCTGGTGGCTGACATTCACTTCGACTACAAGATCGCATTGCGCGTGGCCGAACTGGGTGTGGACTGCCTGCGCATCAACCCGGGCAATATTGGTCGTGAAGACCGTGTTCGCGCCGTGGTCGACGCCGCTCGGGACCGCGGGATTCCGATCCGTATCGGGGTGAACGCCGGTTCCCTGGAAAAAGACCTGCAAAAGAAATACGGCGAGCCGACGCCAGCTGCGCTGGTGGAGTCGGCCCTGCGCCATGTCGAGCACCTGGAACGCCTGAATTTCCAGGACTTCAAGGTCAGCGTAAAGGCTTCCGACGTGTTCATGGCTGTCGCAGCCTACCGCCTGCTGGCCAAGGAAATTGTCCAGCCGCTGCATTTGGGCATTACCGAAGCAGGCGGCTTGCGTTCAGGCACAGTGAAATCTGCGGTGGGTCTAGGTATGCTGCTGGCCGAAGGGATTGGCGATACTATTCGCATCTCCCTGGCGGCAGACCCGGTAGAGGAAGTGAAAGTCGGTTACGACATTCTCAAGTCCCTGCATTTGCGTTCCCGTGGCATCAACTTCATTGCTTGCCCGAGCTGCTCGCGGCAGAACTTCGACGTGGTGAAAACCATGAACGAACTCGAAGGGCGCCTCGAAGACCTGCTGGTGCCGCTGGATGTTGCGGTGATCGGCTGTGTGGTCAACGGGCCGGGTGAAGCCAAAGAGGCGCACGTGGGCCTGACCGGCGGTACGCCGAACCTGATTTACATCGACGGCAAGCCGTCGCAGAAACTGACGAATGACAATCTGGTGGACGAGCTGGAAAGGCTGATCCGCGAGAAAGCGGCCGAAAAGGTCGCCGCTGACGCAGCGCTGATCGCGCGCGGCTGATTGAACGAATTTAAGGACTAGATGTGAGCAAGTCTCTGCAAGCCATTCGTGGCATGAACGACATCCTGCCGGAGCAGACGCCTTTGTGGCGTTACTTCGAGGGCACTGTCGCGCGCCTGCTGGATAACTACGGTTACAAGCAGATCCGCATGCCGATCGTCGAGTTCACCGAGCTGTTCAAGCGCTCCATCGGTGAAGTGACCGACATCGTCGAAAAAGAGATGTACACCTTTGAGGACCGTAACGGCGACTCCCTGACCCTGCGTCCGGAAGGCACCGCCGCGTGCGTGCGCGCCGTGCTGGAACATGGCCTGATCGGCAGTGCCCAGCCGCAAAAGCTGTGGTACATCGGCCCGATGTTTCGCCACGAGCGCCCGCAAAAAGGCCGTTATCGCCAGTTTCACCAGATTGGCCTCGAGGTGTTCAACCTTGACGGCCCGGACATCGACGCCGAGCTGATCGTGTTGACCTGGCGCCTGTGGGGCGAGCTGGGCATCCGCGATGCGGTCAAGCTCGAACTCAACAGCCTGGGCACCAGCGAGTCCCGGGGCCGCTACCGCGTTGCCCTGGTCGAATACCTGTCTGCTCACCTGGACAAGCTCGACGAAGACAGCCAGCGCCGCCTCAAGACCAACCCGTTGCGGGTCCTGGACACCAAGAACGCCGAAACTCAGGCCGTTCTGGTGGGCGCGCCAAAGATGGCCGATTACCTCGACGAAGAATCCCGCGTGCACTTCGAGGGCCTCAAGGCTCGCCTGGACGCCGCCGGTATTCCGTACGTGATCAACCCCAAGCTGGTGCGTGGCCTGGACTATTACAGCAAGACCGTGTTCGAGTGGGTCACCGACAAGCTCGGCGCCCAGGGCACCGTGTGTGCCGGTGGCCGTTACGACGGCCTGGTCGAACAGATGGGTGGCAAGCCGAGCAGTGGGGTGGGCTTTGCGATGGGCATCGAGCGTCTGATCCTGATGCTTGAAACCCTGGAGCAGGTGCCAGAATCCATTTCCCGTCAGGTGGACGTCTACCTCTGCGCCTTTGGCGAGGCCGCCGAACTGGCCGCCCTGGCCTTGAGCGAAAAGGTCCGTGACCAACTGCCCAACCTGCGCTTGCAGATCAATGCCGGCGCTGGCAGTTTCAAGAGCCAGTTCAAGAAAGCCGACAAGAGCGGTGCCTTGTATGCACTGATCCTGGGCGATGACGAGTTGGCCCAGCAAGTGGTAGGTTTCAAACCCCTGCGTGGTCAGGGCGAACAACAAAGTATTGCCTTTGATGCGCTCGCTGCGCACTTGGCCACCTGCGTCGTGCAGGGTTGAAGCTGTCAAACAGCCGAATTTAGCGATTAAGGAGTGTTGGGGTGTCGAGTACTGAAGACGAACAGCTGGCCGAGTTCAAAGACTGGTGGCAGCGTAACGGCAAACCCCTGGTCACCGGCGGCTTGCTGGCATTAGTGGTGGTGTTCGGCTGGCAAGCCTGGCACAAGTATCAGGCCAACCAGTCGCAAGGTGCCTCGAACCTCTATCAGCAATTGCTGGAAACCACGCTGACGCCAACCGGCAAGCCTGATCCTGCCCAAGTGGCGGACCTGGCTGGCAAACTGAAAAGCGAATACGGCGGCAGCCCTTACGCCCAGTACGGCAGCCTCTTTGTTGCCAAAGTGGCGGTGGACACCGGCAAGCTGGACGACGCGGCTTCCGAGCTGAAAGCCATCACCGACAAACCGGCCAACGGCACACTCGGCGAAATCGCCCGTCAGCGCCTGGCCCAGGTGCTGGCGGCACAAAACAAGGCCGACGAAGCACTCAAACTGCTCGACGGCGATGCTGACAAGGCATTCCTGGCAGCTCGTGAAGAGCTCAAGGGCGACCTGCTGGTTCAACTGGGTCGTACCGACGAAGCCAATGCTGCGTACCAAAAAGCCAAGGCGGCGCTGTCTGATGAAGCAGCGGTCGGTGGCTTACAAATCAAGCTGGACGACCTGGCCAAAGGGGATGCGTGACGTGATCCGTTGGAAACATGCAGCATTGCTGGCTCTGGCCGTTTTGGCCGCGGGTTGCAGCAGCAACAGCAAAAAAGAACTGCCTCCGGCCGAGCTGACCAGCTTCAAGGAAGAAGTGGTCCTGCAAAAGCAGTGGAGCCGCTCCATTGGCGACGGTCAGGGTGAGCTCTACAACCTGCTGGAGCCGGCTATCGACGGCGACAACATTGTGGCGGCCGACGCTGAAGGTGTTGTGGTCGCCATGGACCGCATGACCGGTGACGTCAAGTGGAAGAAAGACCTCGAGCTGCCGGTATCCGGCGGTGTGGGTGTTGGCTACGGTCTGGTGTTGGTCGGTACGCTCAAGGGCGACGTGGTGGCCCTGGACTCCAGCAGCGGTGAAGAAAAGTGGCGTGCTCGCGTGACCAGCGAAGTCCTCGCCGCACCGGCTTCCAACGGCGACGTTGTGGTCGTGCAAACCCAGGATGACCGCGTGATCGGCCTTGACGCCTCCACCGGCAACCAGCGCTGGCTGTACGACAGCACCCCTGCGGTGCTGACCTTGCGCGGGACCAGTGGTCCGGTTGTGACCAATCACTTGGCGCTGGCTGGCCTGTCCACCGGTAAAGTAGTCGCCCTGGACACCCAGAACGGCGTACCCGCGTGGGAAACCCGTGTGGCCATCCCTCAGGGTCGCTCCGAGCTGGATCGCGTGGTGGACATCGACGGCGGCCTGCTGCTGTCGGGTGAAACCCTCTACGTGGTGACCTACCAAGGCCGTGTCGCGGCACTGGACCTGGAAAGCGGCCGCATCAACTGGCAGCGTGACGCGTCCAGCTATGCAGGTATCGCCCAAGGGTTTGGCAGCGTCTATGTGAGCCTGGCGTCTGGCACTGTTGAAAGTGTCGACGAGCGTTCCACCACCGCGTTGTGGAGCAACGACTCCCTGGCCCGCCGTCAATTGTCGGCACCGGAAGTGTTCTCCAGCTATGTGGCAGTGGGCGACTTCGAAGGCTACCTGCACCTGCTGAGCCAGGTAGACGGTCGTTTCGTCGGTCGCGAGCGTATCGACAGCGACGGCCTGCGTGCCCGTCCGCTGGTGGTGGGTAACATGCTTTATGTGTACGGCAACAGCGGCAAGCTGGAAGCGCTGACCATCAAGTAAGCAACTATGCTTGGGGTCATCCCCAGGCGGCCCCGTTTCGGCGGGGCATGCGGCACGTTCCCGTGCTGCCCCGAGCACCAGCCGCTGCCTTGCAGCGGCTTTTGTATTTTCTGAAATAACGAAGTGGAGAGCCGCATGGTTCCCGTAATCGCCCTGGTGGGCCGCCCCAATGTCGGCAAGTCCACCCTGTTCAACCGCCTGACCAGGACTCGCGACGCCATCGTCGGCGACTTGTCCGGTCTGACCCGTGACCGCCAATACGGTGAGGCAAAGTGGCAAGGGCGCTCCTACATCATTATCGACACCGGCGGTATCTCCGGTGATGAGCATGGCATGGACGAAAAGATGGCCGAGCAGTCGCTGCTGGCCATTGAAGAAGCCGATGTCGTGTTGTTCCTGGTGGACGCCCGTGCGGGCTACACCGCAGCCGACCAGATGATTGGCGAGCACCTGCGCAAGCGCAACAAGCGTTCCTACGTGGTCGCCAACAAGATCGACAACATCGATCCTGAACTGGCCCGCGCCGAATTCAGCCCGATGGGCCTGGGGGATGCGATCCCGATCGCGGGCGCCCACGGTCGTGGCATCAGCCAGATGCTGGAAATCGCCTTGCAGTCTTTCCCCAAGGACGAAGAGGAACCTGCAGAAGGCGAGGAAGAGGAAATCGTCGCCGAGGGTGAGGAAGCCAAGCGCATTCCGGGCCCCAGCGAAAAAGACGGTATCAAGATCGCTATCATCGGTCGCCCTAACGTCGGCAAGTCGACGCTGGTCAACCGCATGCTCGGTGAAGAGCGGGTCATCGTGTATGACCAGCCCGGCACTACCCGTGACAGCATTTACATCCCGTTCGAGCGCAACGAGGAAAAGTACACGCTGATCGACACCGCCGGTGTGCGCAAGCGCGGCAAGATCCACGAAGAAGTCGAAAAGTTCTCCGTGGTGAAAACCCTGCAAGCCATCAAGGACGCCAACGTGGTGATCTTTGTGATGGACGCCCGCGAAGGGGTGGTGGACCACGACCTCAACCTCTTGGGCTTTGCCCTGGAAGCCGGCCGTGCCCTGGTGATCGCGATCAACAAATGGGACGGCATGACTCCCAGTGAGCGCGACTTCGTCAAGATCGAGCTGCAGCGTCGCCTGTTCTTCGTTGAGTTTGCCGACATCCACTTCATCTCGGCGCTGCACGGTACGGGCGTGGGCAACCTCTACGCGTCGGTGCAGAACTCGTTCAAGTCGGCGGTCACTCGCTGGCCGACCAGCCGCCTGACCCAGATCCTGGAAGATGCCGTAGGCGAGCACGCGCCACCGATGGTCAACAGCCGCCGGATCAAGCTGCGCTATGCCCACCTGGGTGGCGCCAACCCGCCGATTATTGTGATTCACGGTAACCAGGTGGAAAAGGTGCCGAAGTCCTACGTGCGCTACCTGGAAAACACCTACCGCCGCGTACTGAAGCTGGTCGGCACGCCGATCCGCATCGAGTTCAAAGGCAGTGACAACCCGTACGAAGGCAACAAGAACACCTTGACCGACCGTCAGGTGAACAAAAAACGCCGCTTGATGAGCCACCATAAAAAGGCCGACAAGAAGCGCCGCGACAAGCGCTAAACGCAGCGTTGGGTTGCACGCCGCACGCGGCAGGAAAGGGCTCTTTTAGAGCCCTTTTTTTGTGTGCGCCAGGCATGGCGCGTTGCGCGAAGCGCAACCAGCTTGGCTGT